>NZ_JBEYXR010000017.1:0-156042 GCF_040645135.1 Streptomyces sp. NPDC046859 | reverse complement strand
CCTCTCGGTGGCGGGACTGGCCCGCACCAGGCTGGCCAAGTCCGTGCACGACGCCGGATGGTCATCCTTCATCAGCATGCTGGAGTACAAAGCCGTCCGGTACGGCCGCATCCTGGTCAAGATCGGCCGGTTCGCACCGACCTCCCAGACCTGCCACGCCTGCGGCACCGTCGACGGGCCCAAACCCCTCAACGTCCGGGAATGGACCTGTAGCGCCTGCGGCACCGTCCACGACCGGGACACCAACGCCGCGATCAACATCAAACAGGCCGCCGGACTGGCGGTATCAGCCTGCGGAGCGCCGGTAAGATCAGGAGCAATCCCGGCACAGCGCGAAGAAACAGGAAGCCACGGAATCCCCACCGGAAACCGTGCCGCATAGCGGCACAGCAACCGGTCAGGAAGGCCAGAATCCCCGGGCTTCAGCCCGAGGTGCAAGTCAATCGTAGCTATTGCTGTCTGGCGTTGGTGCCGGTTCAAATGCTGCTGTCAGTCCGTGGCGGCGGGTAGTCCGGCGAGTCGCCGCACGGCAGAGAGCCCGTCTTCTGTGCCGGGCCAATGGCTGTCCAGGGCGTCAGTTCCGGCATGGCGAACGACGGAGCGTAGGACGACGGCGACGACGATGACGTCGTCGGCGTACCCGAGGACGGGGATGAAGTCCGGCACAAGGTCGAAAGGCAGCGCCAGGTAGCCCAGCAACAGCCACAGCTGGATACGTATCCGCTGAGGCAGAGCCCGGTCGCGGGCGAGACGGGGGATGAGTCGCAGCAGGTCGGGCAGCAGCCGGATCGACTCGACCAGCAGGTTCCCGCGCGGACGGACAAGCGCCAGGCAGACAAGGACGAGCAGCCACAGCATGAGCAGTCCGCCGATCACGGACAGCACGAAGGGCCACCAGGTGTTCATGCTCGGAATTCTCCCACGGCTGAAGGTTGGGCGTTTCTTATCGGTTTCCTGGCTGCTCTCTGGCTTCTTGCTTGAGTGCCTGATTCTAGGGTCGTTGACGTCCCCGAAACGGCCCGGACCTCCGGTGTTCTGCTGCTGTCCGGCCGTCTGTACGTCCCCGACCTCTTGGAGAACCTCGACATGAACGCTCCCCAGCGCGCCCTGGCCGCCG
Source organism: Streptomyces sp. NPDC046859 (assembly GCF_040645135.1). Lineage (NCBI taxonomy): Bacteria > Bacillati > Actinomycetota > Actinomycetes > Kitasatosporales > Streptomycetaceae > Streptomyces > Streptomyces sp. NPDC046859. Next base: position 154,925 of record NZ_JBEYXR010000017.1, on the reverse strand, counting down.
CTGCGATCACCGCCGCCCTGCTGGCCGGACTGGCCGCCTGCGGCGGCTCGGACTCCGGTGATTCCGCTTCGTCCTCGAACAGCGCTGCGGCCGGCCAGGCTGCGGACGGCAGTGCGCAGGCCGAGGGTGAGGAGAGCGGCGACCCGGTGGAGACCCCGTTGACCGGTGAAGTCAAGCAGAAGGCGGAGGCCGCGGCGGTGGCAGCCTTCCCCGGAACGGTGGTCAAGTCCGAGGAGGACGCCGAGAACCCCGGTATGTACGCGGTGGAGATCAAGAAGGCTGACGGCAGCGAGGTGGAGGTCTACCTCGACCCAAAGACCTACAAGGTCGTCAAGACCAAGGACGAGGCCGGCGACGACGACTGACCCGCCTCACGGCGGGCCCGGCTCCGTCGGCCGCGGAGCAGGTGCCCGCAGCCGACGAGCTCGGCTGTCTTCGTTGAGCGGATGCGTCCCCGAACGCGTAACAGAGACTGTCCGGACGACCGGGACGGGCTGGTGTGATCATGACCGCTCAGCAGTGGGGGTGTGAGCCTGACGCCATGAAGGTGCTGCTCATCGAAGACGACGAACGGATCGCCGGCCCACTGGCCGAGGGCCTGGCCCGCTACGGGTACACCGTGGAGCGGGCGCGCACCGGCTCGGCGGCGCTGGCCGCGCCTGAGCCGGAGATGGTGCTGCTCGACCTGGGCCTGCCGGACATGGACGGCCTCGATGTCTGCCGTGCCCTGCGTCGGCGCTCGGACGTACCGATCATCATGATCACCGCCCGGGGCGAGGAGATCGATCGGGTCCTGGGCCTCGAGCTGGGTGCCGACGACTATATGGCCAAGCCATTCGGCGTCCGCGAACTGGTCGCCCGCATCCGCGCCGTCACCCGCCGCATCCGCCCACAGGCCATGACAGGCGTCGGCACCTCCGGCGGCGCGGCCGACCCGGGCCGCCCCGTCCCCACGCCCGCCCCCGATCCCGCGCCGGCGGACGCACCGCAGGCGGTGGGACCGCTGGTCATCGACCGCCGCACCCGCCAGGTCCGCCTCCACGGCGTCCCCCTCACCCTGGCCCCGAAAGAGTTCGACCTGCTGGCCTACCTCGCTCTGGACCCGGGCGCGGTCTGCTCGCGCCAGCAGATCGTCGACCAGGTGTGGGATCCACACTTCTTCGGCCCCACCAAGACGCTGGACGTGCACGTGGCCGCCCTGCGCCGCAAACTGGGCGATCCCGCCTGGGTCGAGAACGTCCGCCGGGTCGGCTTCCGCCTCCACGCCCCTGAGGCCGCAGCACCGCCTCACAGCGCAAGACAGGAGGCACGGACATGACCCGGCGTCTGTTGGCCAGCTATCTCGGACTCGTCCTGCTCGTCCTGCTCGGTCTGGAGATCCCTTTCGGTCTCCTGTTCGCCCGCGCTGAAACGTCCCGCCTGTCCAACAGCATCGAACGGGACGCCGGAATGCTGGCCGAACTCGCCGAGGAACACATTGAGGAGGGCAGAACCGACCAACTGCCCGAGCTGGCAGCCGACTACGCGGAGCGGACGGGAGCCCGGCTGGTCGTCGTGGACCGCACTGGAGCCGTCCTGACCGACTCCGCCTCCACCACCCCCGTCGGCACCGACCTGTCCGCACAGCCTGACATCGCCACCGCCCTGCGCAACCAGACCACCCTCGGCATCGGGCCCGACGCGGACAGCGGCATCGGGACCCGCTACGTCACCGTCCCCGGCTCCTCCGGCGAGACCATCCGCGGCGCCCTGCGCCTCAGCTATTCCACCGACGTCCTGGACGGCCGGGTCCGCGACATCTGGCTCACCCTCGCCCTGACCGGCCTGGGCGTCCTGGCAGCCACGACACTGATCGCCCTGGCGCTGGCCCGCTGGATCATCCGCCCCGTCCGTGCCCTGGAACGAGCCACCACCCAGCTAGCCGACGGCACCCTCACCAACCCGCCCGCCACCGACCTCGGTCCGCCCGAACTACGCCGTCTGGCCGCCTCTTTCACCCACACCGCGACCCGTCTGCAACACCTCCTCGCCTCTCAGCGCGCCTTCGCCGCCGAAGCCTCCCACCAGCTCAAAACCCCCCTGACGGCGTTGCGGATCCGGCTGGAGAACTTCGAGCCCCACCTCGACCCGGCCGCCCACGACAGCCTGGACGAAGCAATCGGTGAGACCGAACGCCTCGGACGCATGATCCAGGGGCTGCTTTCCCTGGCCCGCCTCGAATCCGCCGCCACCACCCCGGAAGCCGTCGACCTCGGCACCGTCGTCGCTGACCGGGCCGCCACTTGGGCTCCCTTCGCCGCCGAACACGACGTTCGTATCGCCACCACCGGGCGACCGGTCGGCCAGGTGTGGGCCATCCCCGGCGCGCTGGAACAGATCATCGACAACCTGCTAGCCAACGCCCTTCGCGTCTCACCCCCCGGCGGCACCATCACCCTGGCGGTCCACCACGTGCCCCACGGTATCGAGTTGCACGTCATCGACCAGGGCCCCGGCATGAGCGAAGCAGAACGCCAACGTGCCTTCGACCGCTTTTGGCGCGCCTCCGACACCCACCATGACGGCACCGGTCTCGGCCTGCCCATCGTTCGCCACCTCGTCGACACCTCTGGGGGGACCGTCACCCTCCATCCCGCCCCCGACACCGGCCTCGACGCCCGCGTACGGCTGCGGCCCGTCACAACCCCCCTGGCACGGGACCCTCACGCAGCGGCCGGCGACGTGAGCGCATCTTGGAGCCTCGACCGCTGGCCCCAGACAACCGGACGGCGTTGAAGGTCCTGTATCCACGCACCAGGGCGGGTGGCTTTCCCAGAACCTGTGGCTCATCCTTATCAGGTCGATCACAGGGGACCGTCGACGTCGGTCAACCCCGCCTGCGCCTCGGCCGATCTTCCACTGAGGTCCGCCGCCGAACGCTGCTGTTCGTGCTTGTTGGTGTCAGCCGCTGGTGTCAGTCACCGCACCCAGCCGTGACTAGCACGGCCATTCTCTCGGGCTTGGACGTGTGTCGGGCTCTGTGCTCTCGCCGCCTCAATCCCCGTTTGCCTCCTGATTTGGGCGAACGCTGCCGAGGTCCACCGTCTCGGCGACGATCACGGCAAGGGCGTCTTGGAGTCGGCGGACGGCATCCTCCGCCTCTGTGTATTCCTCAGGCCTGGGGAGGAGAGTGCCAAAGCTGCCGCCATGGTCGGCTGGCATGGCGCGCCAGCGCAGGACCGGTTCGAGGGCGTTGAGAGCGCCGGAGAGAAACCAGGCCAGACGGCCGTGAGTACGTGCGAGGGAGATGGCCAGGACGGCGAGAGTTTCCCGCAGGTGTTCGAGCCGCTTGATCTGCGGCAAGTCCTCTTGGACGTTCGGCGGGCCGACAGCGTCGCGCAGGCCGGCTTCGGTATCAAGGGCGAGTGCGCGGTCGCTCGGGTCCAGTCTCCACACCTGGCCGTGGATCTGCTGTTCAGCTTCCTCGGCCAGCACTGCGACGATCCTGCGCATGTCCATGCAGATCATGTTAGAAGCACGGGCTTGAAACCGTCGCGGCGGCGACGTCACCGTGGCTTCAAATCCCACACCCACCGCAGGCGAAGGGCCCCTGACCAGGAACATCGGTCGGGGGCCTTCGCCGTCGCCGCCTTCACAGTGACGTCTGTAGGAGTGCCGCAGAACGAAGGACGCGTCCCTCCTCCCATGAGGCCAGCATTCCCGGCTTGGCCCGCCGTCGCTTTATAAAAATGCTCGCGCCGCCTTCCGACGATCGCAAACCGCCGTTGCGGGACCCAGCGTGTCTCAGGGGTGCGACAGTTCTTGATCTTTGACCGGTTCATGCCGGCCGGGACCTTCCGAAGAGCACGTCCTCGAGGAAGCTGCCACCTGATCATGAGCGTTTGCGGAGACTACACGGGCCCCGGCCACCGATCCGGCTGAAGCCGCGATCACACCTGGGCCGGCCCGATCACCACCCCTCGACCACGCGCTATAACTGATCGGCTCGGAACACCCCCGGCGCTGTGACCGGTCGTCGGTAGCGTGATTGCCGTGATGGTGGGTTCCGAAGAAACCCGGCTGGTCGTGCTCCGCGGCAACAGCGCCTTCGGGGAAGTCGTCCGTCGCGGCCGGCCTGCGTGAGCGGTTCGGGCGCGGCCTGGCCCTGGTCGGCCAGGACAACCTCCGCCGCATCGTGCTGCGGGAGCGCGACCGGCCGGGAGCGGCGAACATCGGCCTGATCGACCTGACCGCCCGCTATGCCCTGGACGCCGGATTCCATGTCGTGGTCGAAGGCATCCTCTACGCCGACCGCTACGGTGACATGCTTGCGCAACTGCGTGCCGACCACCGCGGCCCGACCCACGGCTACTACCTGGACGTGCCGTTCGGTGAAACCCTCGCCCGCCACGCCACCAAGCCGATCGCAGACGACGTCAACGAGACGCAACTGCGCGACTGGTACCGGGCGCGCGATCTGCTGCCCGACGGTATCGAGACCGTCATCGGCGCCGACAGCGCCCTGCACGAGACCGTCGACCGCATCATGAACGACACCGGCCTGGCCCACCTACCCGCGGTTGACCGCTGAGTCGCGTGGCCCCGCCCCGACCACGAGGCCCACCACGGGTGCGGCCGCGCCGTACCCCACTCCGACCATGAGGTGGGTCGCGTCGCTCTCACCCCCAACCACAGCAAGCAAGCCTGTGCTGTTTGCGCCGGAGATGGATTCCGCTCACGCGGTGCTCGGCTTCGATGTCGACGCGGACCGTGTGGTGCTTCTCGCTGACCCGCGCTTCACGAGGTCGTAGCAGTCCTGGTGGCGTCGCCCTTGTCGTTGCCCGAAGTCCGGAGGGCTGGCGGAGTCGGGAACTACGTAGGCTGCAGCAGTGATTGTCCGATGCGTCAAAATCATCCAGCCTGGGACCTCGACGGTCGTCAGCGAGCATCCGGGCGTGCGGATCGGTGAGGAGTACCCGGTCCTCGAAGTGCTCACTGCCCGGCCGCGGACCCTGTTTCGCCTCCCTGACCGCAGTGCGCGGCGGGACGAGATCGACTCGCCCGGACTGTGGGACGCCGACATGTTCGAGATCGTCTCGGATCGGATGCCGACCTGTTGGGTCACCGGACTGGACGACGGCCGACTGACCCTGGCGCCCCGGGAGTGGCAGCGGCCGGGTTTCTGGGACGACTACTTCGATCATGAGCCGGACGCCGTTGTCGAATACGAACGGCTGAAGGCCCGGATCATCGCGGAGGCATGATCGCCCAACCAAGAGCGGCGACGCCGTCCTCCCCTTGGTCGGTTTCGGCCTGCTGCCTCTTGTCGGCGATGTGCCGCAGGCTCTCCCGCAGACCGGCGACCTCACCTGTCCACTGCCTTCGTTGAGCCTCTCCAAGACGTTGCCGGGTGTTGGCCTCGATCTCCAGCAGCCGGGACTCCTGGGCCAGGTCGAGGCGGAGCATAGGCACTGCTGCAGGCTTCTCTGAACCTGCCGGGTGGGGCCCCTGGACCGCCTCCGGGGACTCGACAGAGTCGGGGTGATGACTGGGGACCGAGACCGTTGGCCGAAAATCGATGAGGAATGCGGTGTCGAGGACGTAACGCTTCTGATTTTGGAGTGGTTGGGCGAGCAGGGTGTGAACGCCATGATCAGGATGGACGCCGAGAGACTGGCTGGCAACGCGCCAACGTGGACGTTCGCCGCCAGCGGTGGCCCGTTGGCGCATGGGATGCGAGCCGACGGCAGGACTGTTCAGCAGTGCATGTCCGTTGCTCTGGCCCGCCCGCGCGACTCCGGTCTGTCGGTTCCGTTCTGATCTTCGTCCGCCTTCATTAAAGCTCGCCTTGAAGAACTCAGTTGAAGCGATCCGATTGCTGGAGGGCAAGGCAGGAGCGGTCGGGCTGCGGTCCAGGTGACGAGTCGGTCGCGGACCGGGCCGGGTGCCAGGTAGCCGACCACGCTTTCCACGCACCCGATTAGACCGACACCCAGGTGAACCCGGCAGTTGCAGCTGTTCGCCGGGGCTGGGTCAACGTCCAGTAGACATCGGGCGGTTGACGCGGGTGCCGGCGGCGGCCGGGTTCGAGCGCCTGGAGCGTGCCGATGAGCGCGCACGATGGTGGGGTCGACCGCGTTGTCCCATGCCCATATGACGCCTGAGTGCGAGCAGTCACCCGTTCGGCCGGACACGTCCTGACCTCGCGCTTTCACGAGCGTGGTTGGCCGACGCTTGACCAAAGAAATGAGGAGTACCGCTGACCTGGCGCGATGGGATTTGTTCAGCGTCTTGGTGCGGTCAGGACCTCAGGTGACGGGGCACATCGAGTCCTCTACGCGTGTGCGGGTGGCCGGTGCCCGGTTCGGGAAAGACTTCTGCCCAAGGTCACCGTTCGTAGCGGTTGGCTAGGGTTCGTGCCGTCTCGGCAATGCGGTTGCGTAGTTCGGCCGGTGCCAGGACCTCGACATCGGCGCCCAGTCGCAGGAACTCTCGGTGAGCGTGGTCGATCGACTCGATGGGCACGCGGGACTCCGTCCATCCCTGACCCGTGGGTGTCACGCCGAGGCGGCGTGCGCCCTCCGCGGTGAGCCGCACTAGGGCCTCCGATGTGTGCAGTCGTGCTCGGAAGTCGGCCAGATAGCCACTCCAGTACCCGCCCAGGTCGAACCCCTCCGGAATGACGAACTCTTCTTCCAGCGGCCGGATTTCGAGGATCTGGTCGACTCGGTAGGTGCGGATCCCGGACGGCCCGTTGGCGACCAGGTACCAGCGGCCGGCCTTGAGGACGAGCCCGTACGGCTCCACCCGTCGCTCGATCTCCTCCGGCGCCCGCCAGCGCCGGTACCGCAGTACCACCTCCCGCCGCGCCCACACCGCGGCGGCGACCGCGGCTAGGTGAGGCACCTGCTCGGCGTCGCCGTACCAGCCGGGTGCGTCGAGCAGGAAGTGTTTCTGGATCCGCTCGGCGTGCTCGCGCAGCTCGGTCGAAAGGGCGGCTCGCAGCTTGAGCTGGGCGGTGGCGAGCGCATCGCCGAGGCCGAGTTCGGCGGCGGTTCCGGGGAGTGCGGCGAGGAACGCGGCCTGCGCCTCTTTCGCGGTCAGCCCGGTGAGCCGGGTCCGGTAGCCGTCGACCAGCCGGTAGCCGCCGGCGTGGCCGGCGGCGCCGTACAGCGGGATACCGGCGGCACCGAGCGCCTCGACGTCCCGGTAAACCGTCCGGACGGAGACCTCGAGTTCGTCGGCCAACTGCCGGGCCGTCATCCGGCCCCGGTTCTGGAGCAGCAGAAGCAGAGTGACCAGCCGACTCGCACGCATGCTGTCAGTATCCACTGACAGCAGATGTCAGCAGACCGGCCCTAGCCTGCGGCGCATGGACGACAACTGGACCATGGACTTCACGCGCACTAGGCAGGCCACCGCATGAGCATCGTTGAATTCCGGCAGTACACCCTGCATCCCGGCGCCCGGGAGACGCTGATCGAGCTGTTCGAGCGCGAGTTCGTGACCGGTCAGCAGGCGGTCGGCATCACCGTCGGTGGCCGGTTCCGCGACCTGGACGACCCGGACCGCTTCGTCTGGCTGCGCGCGTTCCCCGACATGGCGCACCGCCGGCGCGCACTGGAGGCGTTCTACACCGGCCCGGTTTGGCGGGAGCACCGCGAGACCGCCAACGCCACCATGATCGATAGCGACGACGTCCTGTTGCTGCGCGGCCCGGGCTTCACGCCGGAGCCGGGTGCGAGGCAGGTGTCCGCGACTGTCTGCCACCCCACGGACCCGGCCGATTTCGAGGCGTATGCCGCCCGGAACCTGGGCCCGGGCCACGCGCTGCACCGCACGGAGCACGCTGACAACGACTTTCCCCGCTTGCCCGTCCGCACGGGGGAGGACGTCCGGATCTGGTTCGGCCAGGCCGAGCCGGCGCCTTGGCCGACCCGACGGCTGCGGCTGGAGCCAGTGAAGCCTTGGAATTCCTGACCACGCGCTCGTGAAACGTGTTGTCCGGCGGGTGCTCAGGCAAGCGAAAGCGCCTCTGGCCAGCGAGAATGGGGATTTTTTCGTGGTCCCTGTTCTCCCCCTGTCGGAGTCACTTCCCAGGTGAAGCAGCCTATCGGCTCCTACCCGCGTGTCCGCATCGAGAGAGGTGCAACCCACCGGCACGTCTGGAGGCTTTGCCAGGTTCTGTCTCTTTGGTCGGTGTCGGGTCCGGATGAGGATGCCAGCAAGGCATAGCGCGGCCTGGTAAGCAATGGCGAGCTTGTCGGTTCGTGTGGAAAGGCCGCGCCACTGCTTGAGTCAGATCCGTGACGCGGGACCACAACCGAAGCACCTCCGCGTGGGAGTGATTCAGTCCGCGCACCGCGTGACCGTCCGATCGCGAGGTAGGCCGGCTCACCGGCCTGGCCGCCTGCCGCGGGCCCTGGCATCTGATCTGTCTGCTTCGCTTCGAAGTTGTGGCACTGACATCACGCAAAGCCTCGTACGCTGCATCTGGCCCTGGTGTGAACGGCACAACCCCTGAGGCTAACGTGAACGGGTGAATCAGTTCTGGGCGTCGTTGATCGGTGTCGTACTCGGCGGGGGCATGTCCTTCCTGGCACAGCTCATCACCACCCGACAGGCCACCCGTACCGAGGACAAGCGCCAGGTCACGCAGCTTGCAGAGGCCCGCCGCGTCGAACGGCTCGAAGTGATAAGGGAGTTCATCCAGCTCACGCAGCAGGGAATACGCCTCGCCGAGGAACGCTATGAAGCACCCGACTGGTCCTCCGGTCGCACGCCGGAGTGGGCCGCAGCCGAGCGGCTTCTCATCGAACGTCTCTGGATCTGCGAACGGATGATCTTGGTCCTCATCGGTCCAGAGCTGTACCAGGTTGCCTGGAACTACGCGGGCGCGGTGCACCACGTCCTGTGGGAGGACCTCGGCGGCTCCGAAGCCGCATGGGACCACCTGCGCAGCCCCATGAACATCTTCCTCAACGCGGCCCACGAGAAGCTGGGCTGACCGCGTCCCAGAAGCTGTCACGGGCCGTAAACGCTACTACCGGGCCACCCGATCCCTCATCGAACCGGACACGCAGAGAATGGACGGAGCCTTGGGCGGCGTCAAGGTGGCGACGCAGCCTTCCTACGGGCGCTTCCGGCCGAGTCGGAGTGCGCCTCGCGGTAGCGGAGGGACCGGACGCGGTGGAGCGTGGCCAGGTCGTGCAGCATGGCGAGGTGAAGCGGGTTCGGCCGCGTCACCGTCGGGTTGGTGTGATGGGAACAGCAGGGCCGTCGGCGGATCGCGGTTCCCGTCCATGAGCGGGGCGGCTGAAAGGTCACCGGTCTCCTTCGCAACGGCACATCACCGAGGTGACGCTCCGCGACTGCTCCCCAAGATCTGTGCCAGAACCTACACCTGAGGGAAAGCCGAGAAGGCCGATAACCCGGCCAAGGGCCGCCGCCCCGGTCCGCTCGCCCGCCAAGGCCTCAACCTGGCCCATACCGTTCGCGGCCACCCCCTCTCCGCCCGGGCTGGCGTGCCCCCGTCGGATGTCCTGCGGGCTGCGGTCCGCTCGAGCAGGAGCCCTTCTTCGTTCGGAACCCAGGTGTTAATACAGGAGGAGGGGGTATCCGCGCATCGGCGGCGGCCGGATGCGGCTGACTCTGGGGATGTGGGAGGGACATGTGATGGCGTTCATGAGCGCGACGGCTTCGGACCTGCAGTCGGTGGAGCTGCCGGAGATCGCCGATCCCTCCAGCGTGGCGCCGCGCGACGCCCGCGCACTGTCGAAGCTCTTCTTCGGGCAGCTGGCGGTGCTGGAGGAGGGTACGCCCGCCTACAGCTACGCCCGCAACACACTGATCGAGATGAACATGTCCCTGGTCCGCTACGCGGCCGGCCGGTTCCGCAGCCGGGGGCCGGAGGAGATGGAGGACATCGTCCAGGTCGGCATGATCGGCCTGATCAAGGCCATCGACCGGTTCGAGCTCTCGCGGGAGGCGGAGTTCACCTCCTTCGCCATCCCCTACATCGTCGGCGAGATCAAGCGGTTCTTCCGCGACACCACCTGGGCCGTCCACGTGCCCCGCCGCCTGCAGGAGGCCCGCACCCAGCTCGCCAAGGCAAGCGAAGAGCTCAGCAGCCGGCTGGGCCGCACCCCCACCACCAAGGAGCTCTCCGAGCTGATGTCCCTGCCCGAGGAGGAGGTACGCGAGGCCCGTCTGGCTGCCAACGGCTACACCTCCTCTTCTCTGGACGCCGCCGTCAGCGCGAGTGCTGACGGCGAGGCGGTGCTGCAGGACTTCATCGGCGCCGAGGATGCGGCGCTGGGGTTGGTGGAGGATTTCCAAGCCTTGGCTCCACTGATCGCCGACCTCGACGAACGTGATCGGCAGATCATCCACATGCGGTTCGTGGAAGAACTCACACAGGGCCAGATCGGTGAGCGCCTCGGCGTCTCGCAGATGCACGTCTCCCGGCTGCTCTCACGCTGCCTGGCCCGTCTGCGCGACGGCCTGCTCACCACCCGCTGAGCGGGCACGCGCCGACAGCGGTCGCTGACGCGCCCTCGTCTGCTCCCGGATGGGGTGCCGCTTAGCCGGATGTCTCCCAGGCGGTGGTGAACAGCGCGCATTCACACGGAGTGATGTGCGCCCGCCGGCCGGGCGTGTACCGGATCATGTGCGCGCCGGGTGCGTCCGCGTATGCAGCCGCATTCGTCTCCCACCAGCGGTCCAGCGCCCGTACAACGGGACCGGGCAGCAGGCGTGCGGCCATCTCGCGGTCCACCGCGTCCGCACGGTCCTGGCGGCCCCGTCCGTCCTGTCCGTTCACGAGCCGCTCCCTGCCCGACGTGCCGCTGAGCCGGGGGAAGAGGTGGTGGATTCCTTCGGGTCGGACTGCTTCGGTACGCCCCCGCCCGGCACAAGGAGACCGCCACCTCCTACGGAGCAGCGGACACACTCACGTCATTCCTGCTCCGGGCAAGATCCGTTTGAAGACGGACCCTAGTTCGGGAGTTCGTCATACGGATCGCGCGGCGCCGGTACTAGTCTCGCCTCGGTGACGCGCAGGTACGGGACCGGGCGTCCGTTCACCGGGTCCTTGATCTGCTGCGGGGTGTACACGCCGGTGACCCGCAGCCAGGTGTCCGGTCGCAGGACCGGCGGGACGTCGCCCGTCAGGGCCAGCTTCACCGGCTGGGCGTCCGCGGCGCAGCAGTTCAGCGTCATGCGGACCAGATACGGCGCTCCGCGCGCGTCCAGCGCGACGAAGCCGGTGATCCGCACCCTCCGGTGGTCCAGCGACCGGCCGTGGTCGTACACCGCGCGGCCCGCGTAGTCGGCCAGGCCGATCGGGAGCGGGTCCGAGGCCGGCAGCCTCGCGTAGCCGTAGGGCTGCTGCAGCGCCGTACCCGCGCGCATCGCGCTGTAGGAGCCCGGCGCCGGCGGCGCCACGAGGATCAGGGCGAGGAGGGGGATCAGCAGCAGTCACGAGACACGTGGTTCGCGGTGCCCGTGGACATGGTCGTGGTCGTCGTCGGGGCGGTGACCGCGCCGCTTCAAGCCGTACCACACCGGCGCCAGCGCTCCGGCGATCAGCACCGCTCCGGCCGCCAGCAGCAGCGGCCGCAGTCCCGCCTTCAGGTACCGCAGATACAGATCCGTGGCCCCGGCGTGCAGGAGGACCGCGCCGACGAGCAACATGATGACCACCTGGGCCTGCCGGTTCACCAGAGCACCGCCCCGGTCAGGACCGCTGCCGCGATCGCCAGCACGAACGTGGCCGGGGCGAAGCGGAGAGCGAAGCCGCGGCCGAAGGTACCGGCCTGCATCGCGAACAGCTTCAGGTCGACCATCGGACCGACCACCAGAAACGCCAGCTTCGCCGTCAGAGAGAACTCCGTCAGCGAGGCCGCCACGAAGGCGTCCGCCTCGGAACAGATCGACAGCAGCACGGCCAGGACCGCCAGTGCCCCCACGGCCGCCAGGGGACTGCCAGCCACGGTGCCCAGCCAGTCCGCCGGGACCACCGCCTTAAGCGTCGCGGCCGCCATCGCGCCCAGCACCAGGAATCCGCCCGCGTGCATCACGTCGTGCCGGACGGAGTCCCAGAACGCAGCGCCCCTGCTCTGCCCCGCCTGCCGCACGCGGGCCGGTGGACGCAGCCAGTCGGTACGGCCGAACCGTTGCCACAACCAGCCCATCGCGCACGCGACGAGCAGGCTGGCCGCGAACCGGGCCGGAACCATCTCCGGATGACGGGGGAACGCCACCGCTGTCGCCGTCAGTACGACCGGGTTGATCGCCGGCGCGGACAGCAGGAACGCGATGGCCGCCGCAGGCGCCACACCGCGCCGCATGAGCGCCCCCGCCACCGGGACCGACGCGCACTCGCAGCCCGGCAGCACCGCACCCGCCATCCCCGCGACCGGCACGGCGAGCCCCGGCCGGCGGGGCAGCGCGCGGGCGAAGAACGAGGAGGGAACGAAGACCGCGAGCGCCGCGGACAGCAAGACGCCCAGCACCAGGAACGGCAGCGCCTGGAGCACCACCGCCACGAACACCGTCATCCAGCTCTGCGCCACCGGAGCGGCGAGCGCCTCGCGGATCGGATCCTGCGCCATGACGGCCCCGAGCAGGACTATGATCATCAGCAGGGAGGAGTCCACGCGCCGGCCTTCACCGGCGCCACGGTCCCCGCGAGCGTGTTCCGGCGCGGTGTCCGCCGGTCCCGGGGCGACGTCCCGCGCCGTTGTCCCCGTGTTCCGGTCGTCCGTCCCTGCGGTGAGGGCTGGTCTCGTGGTGGTCACGGGTGGGACTCCTCCGGCGGCCGTGCTGGATCGGTAGAGCTCCTATGACTACGGCGGCCGCGCGTCGGCCGTTCATCAGGCCGGAGATCGGGTGCGGCGTCCTTCCGCCGCATCCCCGGCCCAACGGCCGCTGTCGCGGACGAATTCAGCCACGGTAGGCTCTGGCGGCCCCACCGCGTACGCGCTCCCGCCACGGTCCTGAGTGCCTGAACGGTCACGGCCCCGCGCATGCCGTGAGTGTGCGAGAGATGTGGGCCGACCGACGAGCGTGGCGTCGGTGAGCAGGCAGGAGTCGAGCATTGTGCGAGCCTGTCGCGGTCGAGGCCGGGAGAGGTGAAGGCGAGGTGCTGGCAGCGGTCGCCGTGCTCTGGATGTCAGTCCAGGGCGGCCGCGGCCCGGCGTACGGGCGGGACCAGGTCCCAGGCGGCGTCGGGCAGTACAGCCAGCCAGGGGCCGGCGCTCTCCACGCACAGGGCTCCGCCGGTGGCGTCCCCGGAGAGGAGGGTGTCGGGGCGATCGGCGAGCCAGAACCGTCCGCGGCTGCGGGCCGCGGCGCAGCAGAGATCCTCCAGTGCCTCGTAGAGGCGCTCCGGGTGGAACGGACGGTGGAGGTGCCAGACGAAGGTGGTGACTCCGGCTTCGTCCGCGTCCTGGGGGAGCAGGGCGCAGGCCGGGTGCTGGGCGGCAGCGGCCGCCTCCACGTCCAGGTCGGCGATGGCCAGTTCAGGTAGGCGACGCTGAGCGCAGACCTCCTGAGTCCTGCTGGTCAGATGTCCGAACTCCTATACGACGCATCTGACCTGCGCAAACGAATCGTTCGAAGATCATCTTGCATGGGCGCTGCACAAGCCGATCAGCCGCAGGAGTCACGCGGCCCTCGTCAAGCGGTGAATAGCGCGACCTGATCGGCCAAGATTGGTTGGTGCCCTTGTCCTTGGTCGGGCGACAGAACCCGGCGTACAGCCCGACTCGTCTGCTGCCACCTGCGGCTTTGCCTGAGAAAGGGCCTCTGACCTGCGTCGGAGGCCCTTTCCGATCTCTCGGGGGCTTGCCGCGTTAGGCGGCAGAAAGTCCCTCGGAAGTCCCTCAGACAGGGCTGAAAGTCCCTGAAAAGTCCCTGGAGCGGAGGTGCGGGCTGGGCCTCTGGGCTGGGCGTTTGCGACAGCCGTCGGAGCAGGACGCTGGAGCCGCAGGAGACTGGGGGTGATTCTTGAGGCGGTGGGATTACGCGGCCTTCGGCGTTGGCCGTCGTGTCGGTCCGCGCGGCCCAAGCGGCGCGGGCTGCGGTGAGCCGGGGGTGTATCGCGCGAAGCTCGTCCAACTGTCCGGCCCCCGTTTCCACCGGGTGGTGTAAGTGTCGGCGGCCACTTCGACCAGAACGTGCGGGACTCGGCCAGCTCCTGACCATCGCCGCGCCCCGGACCAGCCCCTGGTTCCGCCCCCTACCGCCCAACGAACCGGACGGCGGCCAGCTGCGACGAGACCCTTCTTGTCAACTCGCGTCTACCCGCTGCGTTCTGGCTTCGCAACTTCTGGTTCGCATGGGAACCCACTGGGGCAGAGTGGTACCGCGCGCAGGAACGATGCGCGGCCAAAAAAATCTTCAGGGTGGGGGTTGCGGTCGGCGCCTTCCGGTCGACGTACGAGTGATGGACGAGCCTGGGACGGACACCGAAGCTGAAAAGCTGCTACTTGGATGGCGACAGGGGCGGCTCGACGGACTTGAGCTCTATGCGGCGGTCCGCGGCGCCATGTACCAGGCCGCCCGGCTTGGGATTCGCTCGATCACCTCTTCCATTCCAGATCCCCACGACGTCCAGGATGCCGTCTGCGAGGCGTTCGAGCAGTTGCGTATTAAAGATCCCGCTGATGTGTCATCGGTCACCGGGCTGGCGAAGATGATCGCTTACCGACGGGGGCAGGACATCGGCAGGGGAGTCGTGCGTGAGCGCGAAGGGATCAAGAAGTTCCTTGCCGACCGGGTAACTACCGCGGCGGTGGAGTTCCATGACGACGACGTGCGAGCCGCCGAGGAAGACGAACGAGTGGTCGCCCTGGCCGAAAGATGTTTCGGGTTTCTGACCGATGAGCAACGCGATCTCGTCGTAGAGACGATCATGGGAGAGGAGCTCTTGTCCGACTGGGCGTTCCGCAAGGGCAAAACGCACCAAGCAGCGAGTCGGCAGCGAAAGCGCGCCATCGAGGCGATCAGACGCTGCGTCGAATCGAAGCGCAGCGAAGCAGAGGAACCACGGGACGGGAGGTGGCACAGTGACTGACAACGAGGAACTGGATAACCTGAACGACGCGCTTATCGAGGAGTACCTACTGTTCCTACGCGGCCTCGGCCCTCAGCCGGACCTGTCGGATCTACCGCCGAGCCGTCGAGAGACGATCACGGGGCAGTTCGAGATCGTGAAGGCGTTGGCCGATCGACACCCGGAACTCCCACCTCTCGAGCAGGACCCCGTCGCTCGGCGATTGGGCCTGGTGGCGGATGTGTCGTCCGCTCCGTTGCTCATGGCCGCCCAGTCGGCTCTGCGTGCCTCGGGCGGAGAAGTGGACGAACCGCTCAAGGCCTCGCTTGAGGACGTGGCCTTTCGGTTTCGAGGCCGCATCTCGGTGGAATTCTCCCCCGCATGGTCGCCGGATGTACCCGAGGGTATGCGGGCGTTTGCGCAGTGTGCTGTGCTGGCGGAAGCGGTAGCCGTCCTCGTGGGTGATACCGACACGTGGTCGAGCGCACCGGAAGGATTCGGGCGGTTCTTTAACATGTACGCCGATATCTCGGCGATTTGTGTCACTTCTGCTGACGCCGCGCGGGCTGTTGTTCTCTCGCCTGCCGATGTGACGCGTTCCATCAGTCCGGTGCTGGGCTGGCTCGACCCTCACAGCTCGATGTTGCCGGAGCCTCTGGGGCTCGCCATGGGGCGGTTCTTCGAGCGGCGCCTGCCGCGCTGGGACCGGGTCCCCGATTTCGACGTGCTTCCGGATACAGCAGCTCTCGACACCGTGGCGAGGGAGGTGAGTGGGGCACAGATCGCGCAGGCTCTTCGTGCGAAGCCTCGGCTCGAGTACAAGAAGGAAGGCCAGCTTGCACTCGGCAACGTCGACGAGGCGGAACTCGCCGCCCTCGTAGTGAGCGTGCAAACGGGCGGCCTGATGCCAGATGACTTCGTAGATCATCTGGCAGAGATGGCGGAGGCTGCCGCATCGTGATCCGACGCATTCGCTTGAGCCATTGGCGGGCCTACGAAACTTTGAATCTGGAGCTCAGCCGTCCGGTGACTTTCTTCGTCGCTCCGAACGGCGTCGGCAAGACGTCGCTGGTCGAGGCCGTCCGATGGGGTCTGCTCGGCGCGCCCCCGGCTCGCCGGCTCGGCCAGGCGGTCCGCGTCGGCCACGAATCGGCGACGGTGTGCCTGGACTTGGTGCTGGCGGACACCGAGGTGCAGCTGACCAGGTCGATCAAGCGCAGCGGCACCGCTCGCTTCGCTGCGAAGGCCAACGGCATGGCGATCGACGAAGAGGCCTACGCGGAACTCCTGCGCCGTGCTTGGGGTGCTGATCCGGGACTTCTCGACGCGCTGATCTTCGGCGTCGGGGCGAAAGGGGAGGCCACCGGCTTTCCGATCAAGGATCACCTCGCCGATATTTTCGGCATCACACCTATGCTGCAGGCCGCCAAAGCGATCAATACGCGGAGGTCCGAGCTTGCGGCGAAGATCAAGACTCTGCGCGATGACTTGAGCGGGACCGACGAGGCCATCGCATCGATGACCGAGACCGTCTCACGGTTGGATGCGGAACTGTCCGGGATCGCGGATCAGCGACAGGCCGCGGTCGCTCTAGCGCACCGGCTGGAACCGGCAGCAACTTTCGCGCGGGCCTGGAGCGACTACCGGCAGAACGCCCATGCCTTCGACGAGCAGGTAAGGCGACTCGTCGCACGCATGGCCGGTTCCGTCGATCTCGGCGATCAGGATCCGAGGGCTGCGATCGCCAGTAGCGAGCGTGCAGCCTCGAGCGAGCTCGAGTCCAGCCTGGCGGCCACGTCGGCGGCGGAGGTTCGAGCAGCGCGTGCAGCGTCGGCTGCTGAGATCCTTGCGTCCGCCACGGATCAGTGTCCGACCTGCCTTCGCCCACTGACGCCGGCCGAACGTGAGGCTGCGGCCTCCGTGCACGGCGGTGTGGACCACGCCGCGCACGCCGAGATCGAACAGCGTGTGCGCGACACTGCGCGGGCTCGTGGGCGGCTGAGCGCGATTGCCGGGCTCCGCGACGCGCTCAATACGCTACACACGCCGACGGAACCGGTCGGCGACGATCCTGGCGCAGAAGCAGTCACCGAGCTGGCAGAAGCACGTCAACGCGTCGCAGATCTCGCTGAACGCCACGGTGATGCGGCGGCTCGACTCGAAGCGGCTAGGAGCGAGCTGGCGAGACTACGGCAAGCCGCACGAGATCAGTCGACCCTCATCGCGGCCGCGCGTGAAGACATGGTCATGGAGGTCACCGAGAAGACCATCCACCGGCTGGCCGACCGCTACCTGACCGACTACATCGAACCGATCGCGCACGAGGTCGGCCGCCGCTGGAAGCTCGTGTTCGGCACCGACGGTCTGCATTTCAGCGCCGATGGAAACCTCACCATCCCCCACGGGGACGCCACGCTGATGGTGGGCGACCTGAGCGGCGGAGAACGGTCCACCGCTCTGCTCGTGACGCGACTGCTGCTGGCGAGTTCGGTTGCACGTGCCTCGACCGTGTGTTTCGACGAACCGCTCGAGCACCTTGATCCGCGCCGCCGCGCCGCAGTCGCCCAGACCTTGGTGTCGGCCGTCCAAGCGGGCACCGTAGGGCAAATCCTCATCACCACCTACGAAGAACGGCTGGCACGCCGTCTGGCCAGCGCCGCACCGGACGTCGTGGAGTTGACCTACGCCACCACAGATTCGGCCTGAAATCCTCTTGCGTGAAGGGGTTGCGGACGGCCTGCCGCCAACGACTAGGAGGTGAAAGCCCGCATCCGACGGGTCGAACCTTGGAGGCCCCCGAAATGGCAGCCGCAGACAGTCAGACCGAGACAGACCAGACCAAGCACGCCACATTCGTCTTCGAGGTTGACGGCGTGGAATACACCCACGACAAGCCGACAATCACCGGTGCGCAGATCATGGCGATAGCTGGCATCAACCCGGCCGACGGCCTGGTTCAGATCCTGCCGGACGGAACCCGCACCACGATCACGCCCGACGAGACAGTCCACCTCGTGCCCGGCGCACAGTTCAAGCGCCGTCCTCGCTTCAAGCGAGGCTGATCGCATGTCCGTGTCCGACAGGCTCGCCGAACGCCTGGCGCGGGAGGAGGAGCTCCTGCGCCAGGCGTTCCCGAACGCCACCATCGACGCTGAAGCCCTCGTCGTCGCGCTGCGAGACCACCCGCTTCCCGCAGGCTGGTCCCACACCGACACCGACGTCCTGTTCGCCGTCCCCGTGAACTATCCCGCTGGTCAGCCGGACAACATCTGTGCGCGCCCGGACCTGACCCTTGCTGACGGCGCAACGCCCGGCAACAGCCAGGGCATACAGCAGTACGCCGGACGCTCCTGGCTGCAGTTCTCCTACCACATCGACCCGAGCGACTGGCAGCCCCACGTGGACCCCGCACTGGGCAGCAACCTCACGGACTACCTGGCCGGCGCTCTCTCCCGCTTCGAGGAGGCGAGCTGAACCGATGAGCACTCTGAAGTTCACGCGGCCCGAGCATTGGGACCGCATCGAGCAGCATCTGGCCGAAGCGCACGGCGAGCGATTCGCCTTTGCCTTCACCAGGCTGCTGCACAACGGCGAGAGCGGTCCCGTCCTTGAGGTCGTCGATATCGCGCTCATCGGCGACGAGGAGATCGAGCCGAACCACGACGGCTGGTGCTTGGCCGATGTGGCGCTCGATCGCATCCACAACCAGGCGGTCGCCACCGGACAGGGCCTCGTCGAATTCCACAACCACCGGCTGGAGCCACCAAGATTCTCGCCCGTCGATGAGCGCGCGCTCGCCGAAATGTCGCCATACGCGGTCGACCTGCTGAACGGGAGGCCCTACGCAGCCGCCGTGTGGGCGCGAGGAATGGTCCGCGCCGACTGGTGGCGCCCCGGCGCCGAAGCTGACGCCGAGCTCGAACGTAAGCCGTTCGACACGGTCACCGTGCTCGACGACAACATCAAGGTGCTTAACGCGCCAGCTACCACCGATACCCGGTTCGCCCGCCAGACCCCGCTCCTCGGGCCCCGAGCACAAGCGGCCGTCGCCGCCTTGCGCGTGGCGGTCGTCGGCGCCGGAGGCACCGGATCACACGTCGTGCTCGGGCTCGCTTACCTCGGCTTCCGTAATGTCATCGTCCTCGACGACGACCTCGTCGAGACAACCAACCTGAACCGGCTCGTCACTGCCGACCAAGCAGATGTTGGCAGCCCAAAGACGATCGTCACGCGCCGCCGTATGCGCGCGATCGACCCGAGCATCGAGGTTCAGATCTTCCCCGGGCTCACACCCGCTGGCGAACATCCCGAACTGCACGACGTCGACCTGCTCATCTGCTGCGTTGACCACGACGGTCCGCGGCACCGCCTCAACCAGATCGCCATCGACACGCGTACCCCGTTTCTCGACATCGCCACCGGCATCGATGACCATCAGCAGCCTGTCGCGCTCGGCGGCCATGTCTTCTTCAGACTGCCCGGCGCCGCGTGCCTGACCTGCCTGAACGAACTCGACTCGGCAGAGATCTCACGCTGGGCCAAACCGGACCACCAGCAAGCCGTCGACCGCCTGCACGGGTACGGAACCGGCGTCGCCAACCCCTCGGTTGTCTACCTGAACGGGCTGACCGTCCATGCAGCGCTCGCCGAGCTCGGCGCATGGATCTCCGGTGCCCGCGAGCCAGCACGATGGCTCGATATCGACCTGTTCGGGACTCTGAAGTCTCCAGGCACACAGGTCGGACCTCGCCGGATTCCAGAGCGTGTCCCCGGCTGCATCGACTGCGGGTACGACAAGTGAGGGGGCCTCGCGATGGGGGCGAGCAGGGTTTCGTCGCAGTCGGCCGCTGACCGGTTCGTGACGGTGCGATAGGCGGTTGGGGAGCGGAACCAGGACAGGTACGAATTTCCAAGATCATGGCGGTTTCGACGTCCCGTGACCTGCCTGGAACAGCTTCCGGTGCTTAGTGCCGTAGCTCTGCTGCATCGAGCTCCCTCGCGCCCCGTTGCTCGCAGCCTTGTGTCCTGTGCGGTGGTTCGATCAGGCATAGTGCTATTGGCGTGCGTGCACCGCTCTGCAACTGCCGTGAGGCAAGGACGTGCCCAGCCGTCGGGGTCGGCCACCCAGAACTGGCCGCGTCAGAGGCTAGGCCGCAGAAACTCAACCCATGCACGCGTCAGTTCCATCGCTGGAGACGGCAACAGAACGGCGCCGACTCACGCAGGTGAGTCGGCGCCGCACTTGATCTCAGAGATCGATGCGGGCGACCTTGCGGCCCACCTTGAGGTACAGCTCGGCACCTTCAAGTACCCCGACCTCGCTCACGACTGCGCCGAGCGTCTGCTGGACAGAAGCCTCCGTGAGCGCCGTCGGCTGCTGGTCCCCGTTCGACTCGCGGATCAGGCGGAGGCCCTTCTGCTGAGCCACGCGGCGCACGGCGGAGATGCTGGGAGCGAAGTCCAGCGTGCGGCTGACCAGCACCCCGATCGTGTCGTCGGCGTGATCCTTCAGGGCGACGACGGGGAGGTTCTGGGTGTCCCCGAAGGACCGCTTGGAGAAGCGAGCCGTGAACTCCGCACGGGCGGCGGCAGCCGCGTCCAGGCCGTGAAGGGCGGCCACCACCTCGCCGGCGAGGATGCGCTTGACCGCCATCGGGTGCGCAGTTCCCTCCTCCAAGCGCTTGGTGATTACGCGAATCTCGTCGTCCGTCCACTCGGTGAGCAGCTGGAGGTACGACTCGGTCAGGTGGTCGGGGATGGACATCAGCCGGCCGTATACGTCATCGGGCGACGCCGTCAGGCCCACGTAGTTGCCCTTGCTCTTGCTCATCTTGGTGCCCGTGCCGTCGGTGCCCTCGATGAGCGGGGTGGTGATGACGACCTCGGGGGTCTGGTCCGAGATCTCCATGACCTTGCGGCACATCTGGAGGTTCAGCAGCTGGTCCACGCCGCCGAGTTCGACGTCGGCGTCGATGGCCACCGAGTCCCACGCCATGACGACGGAGTAGACGAACTCGGCGACGGACAGTCCGTGGCCCTCGGCGAGCCGGGTGCGGAAGTCCTCGCGCTGGAGCGACATGGAGACCGGCACCCGGGCGAGGACCCCGACGAGCTCCGGCAGGGTGACCTTGTTCAGCCATTCGCCGTTGAAGCGCAGGCTGGCACGCTCGAAGTCGATGAACGGCGTGACCTGCTGCTGGTAGCCGCTCAGGTTGCGGGCGATGTCGTCGTCGGTGAGGGGCGGTCGCTCCGAGGAGCGTCCCGAAGGGTCGCCGATCTTGGCCGTGACGTCACCGATGATGAAGACGACGTGGTGGCCCATCCGCTGGAACCGGCTGGCGATGATGATCGGTACCGCGTGTCCGAGGTGGACATCGGGCGAGGTCGGGTCGATGCCGTACTTCACGACGAACGGCCGTCCCGCCGCCTGCGCGGCCTCGATCTTCTCGGCGAGCACCGCGGCCGAGGGGATCAGGTGATTCGCGCGCCCCTCGACCAGGGCCGCCTGCTCCTGGGGAGAGAGGTCGGAGAGGTCGAGGGAGCGCCTCGTTGTTGTCTCGCCGAGCAGCTGCGCGACCGTATAGTCCGCGCCCAGGTCCGCTCCATCGAGGATGTGCATGACACGGGTGACGGACTCACTCAAACGGCTCATGGCGCCTGTACGCTCCTGGGTCGGACAACTGGCCTGACCAGTAAGGGATTGGAAGCGGCGATTTTAGCATCGCCACCCCCGCCTCATCGTCGGAATGATCACGAATGAGCCTGCCGTTCCTGGTTCGCTGTCAGCCGCACCAGCGGCCGTCCCGCGATCGTGCTGGATAGGGACCTGAGCCACGGCGCTATCGGGCCATGTGCCCGGAGCGTGCCGATGATCATGCCCGGAATCAGGAGCATCGCGGACACGCGCTCCTCTCGCTGCATGGCGGATTCCACCCTGTGGCCGGAAGCGAGCGCCCGGAAATGCCAGGAGATCCTTCTCAGCTGGCGTGTACTCGCCCATGCAGGAGGAATTGCGTACATCGCGCGTAGGCGATCCGAGAGCGCGATGCACACGTCAGCTCGATAGTCCTGCGACACGCCGGGGGTGCTGCGGTCGGTCATGCTGTGGGGGTGGACCCGATAGAAGGTCAATGGGTCGCGGAGCGCAATGCCTCGGCCGGCCTCACGCAACGCGTGGAAGAAGATCTCGTTGTTCGCCGGCAGGAGGCTGAGGGCGGCATCGCGGTGGATCACCAGGGTGCTCGTGTTTCCGCCCGGATGCGGTTCCTTAAGTATTGGGTTCCCGCCGGAGTCGACCACGTTTTCCCAGTGCTCGATGAACAGCGTCCCACCTGTCATCGCCTCGGCGCATGTGCGCAGTTTCGACGGGTGGAACCAGTCGTCGGCGTCGAGCGGGGCCACCCAGTCGCCGGTACTGAGGAGAAAGGCGTCGGTCAGGGACTGACCGAAACCCTGCTGGTTTCTCCGAATGACCTTGACATCGCCTTCGTGACGCAGGCACACCTCCTCAGTTTCGTCACTGGAGCCGTCATCGATGACGATGACTTCGTGAAGGACGAAGTTTCCGGGCTCCTGTTCCAGGCAGCTCGTTATGGCCCGGTCGAGATATCGGCCGTAGTTGTGGCACAGGATCACGCATGAAATGCGCGGAAGGGCGCTCACCGGTCGCCTCCGTACACGCGGGCGTATTGGTCGAGGATCGTCCGGTGCTCGTGAGCCCTGTAGCCGAGGAACTCACGGTCGAGGCGGCGGGGCCTGGAGCCGAGCCGCGCTGCCGCGTTCTCCAGCGAGGTCAGGAACTTCTCTCCGAAGAGACTGGGGTGCCCCTGCGACCAGTCGAACCATTCGGGTTCTTCGACGAGTCCCTTGTGCCGCTCGTACTGCTCGGGCAGGTGACCCGTGAGGGAGCAGATCGGAAGCAGGTTCAGGTCGAAGGCCAGCTCCAGCTGCCCGGAGTGGCTGCCCCAGAGGTACGGCAGCAGCACTGAGTCCGCAGCCAGACCGGCTCTGACCACTTCCTCGTCAGTGGGATACGGGCGCATGGTGAGGCGGATACGGGGATCGCGCCGGGCCGTCTCCAAGAGCAGCGGAGCACGGCCCCCGTCGGTGAAGTCGGCAGGACTGAACGCGCGCAGAAGGATGTGGAGGGTACTGTGCGGATCCGTGATCCCCAAGCTCCAGTTGGCCATGGTGGACAGCTGGTCCCGGCTGGCCCGTGAAGCGCCGAACATGAGGTACCGGACCGCCGAGCTGGTCGCTTCGCGCTCCAGGCTGGCCAGCGACTCTGGGTCTGCTACGTACCCGTGAGGAATGACCGTCGCCGGGGGACGCTCGCCGAGAACCTCGGCGAGCGCTGTGACAGAGCCTTCGGTGAGACAGACCCAGCTGACCTCGGCGGAGTGGAGCATTCGCAGCCGTGCGGTGAAGTCCTCGGCGTTGCCGATCATGGGGCGAGTGTCGTGCGCCGTGAAAACCACGTTGACTCCGTGGTTCAGGCACTCGTCGAGCAGGCGCTCCAGGGTGGAGAGGTCCTCGAAGTCGATGTGGTGCAGGTGGAGGACGTCGAGCCATGTGAGAGGGCCGTGCTTGAGGAGCCAGGCGGCGTCGACCGCTGATGGCACCGCGTCGCCGCTGGGGATCTCGGTCCCGTTCAGGATGTGGAAGTCACGGCTCTGCAGCTTCCACGCGTACGGGGTTCGAGCCGGGAGGTGGACGACACGCATGCCTTCGGACCGGGGAGCCGCTGTCACCGCTGTTCCCTCTCCGTCTTTCCCACTCCGACGAGGAGCAGTTGGGTGGACAGGCCGTTGGAGGCGTCGTCGCTGCGAGTGAGCCCGGCGTAGTGGATCTCGAACCCGGACGCCTTCAGCAGTGCCTGGAACTCGTCGCTCGCCCACTCCCGGACATGGCTGGGGTTGCGGGGCGGACCGGGAGCGTCGTAACCGCTGCGGCACTCGCGCGCCGGCGTGGACAGTACGGCGGCGGCGCTGCCTTCCAGAAGGAGGCCACGGATCAGGGACAGGGTCGGCATCGGATTCACCACATGCTCGATCATGTCGGAGCAGACCACGATGGACCGGCGCACGAGGGCGGGAGCGATGGGCAGCCGCTCGGCCGACTCCAGATCGACTTCGATCCACTCCCCGAAGGGGTGATTGTCACGGCACCACACGAGGTTGTCCCCGAAGTCCACGCCGATGTAGGACCAGGCCGGGTACTCGTCCGCCAGCGAAGCCAGTTTGCCCGCCCGTCCGCAGCCGATGTCGATCACGACGTCGCGGCCGAGTTCCTTGACCTGGGCGGCGGTGTACGGATAGACGTCGGGCTGCCATGTCACGGTGTCGTCCGTCTCGTCGAGGAAGTACTCGACCCGGTCCCGGCTGCGGTAGCCGCTCCTGATGAAGTAGGACTCGGCGCCGCCGATGGGCTGGCGGGAGGTCGCGGTGTTTACGTGCACGAGAGACTCCTTGCTTACTTCGGCCAGTGGGAGAACAGCGAGAGCATCCGCTCGACCAACTGCTCGCGTACGGCGTGCCATTCGGGAAGTCCGGCGCGGCGTGCGGCGGAGACCCGGTCGTACTCCCGACCGTCGACCTCGGGCAGACACGCGTACATCTGGAGCAGCGCCGAGCCGTCGTCGGTGGGCGCGGTGTCGGTGTCCGCCTTGAGCAGGGCTCGGATGTCCTCGGCGCACATGGAGGCGTCGATCCCGGATCCGGGGATGCTCTTGCTCATCTTCGGGAGGCCGCCGAGGCCCGGAATCATCTTGGTGTAGATACCGGAGAGGCGTTCCGTGGGCAGGCCCCAGCGTTCCGCTCCGCGCCGGGCGAGGGCGACGTACTTGTGCTCGTCGACCCCGAGGGAGACGAGGACGTGACGCCCTTCGCGGAGGAGGTGTACGAAGTCCGCGGCCATGAGCAGGGTGGCCTGCTTCATGCCGTAGTTGAGGCGGTCGAAGACCCCGTGGTTGCGGTAGAGACCGGCGAGGTCCTCCTCCGCCCAGTGGAAGTCGTCGTCGTCCAAGTGGCGCGACAGCAGGAACGCGGTGGCCAGGACGTCGGTCTCGCCCTCCTGTCGGCGCAGCACGCCGCGCTCGGCGTCGAACCCGAGGCCCAGGACGAACTCCTCGTACTGGTCGGCAAGTTTCCGCACGGAGTCCAGGGGCGTGCGGCGGGCGTTGTAGGAGTCGAGGTCGCCCAGCACGATCTGGACGTCGAGGCCGCACTGCTGCAGCTTGATCGCGCGTAGCAACTGAAAGAGGGTGCCGGCGTGGGGCGGTCCTCCGAGACCGACCCCGGTGGTGACGATCGCGGGCTGCCCGTCCGCGACCGCCTCCGCGAACCCACGCGCTGCCGCGTGGCACACCCACTTCGTTCGCAGGTCGTCGGGGCTCAACCCCGCGAGGGCGAAGTCGATGGCGCCGAGCCCCAGGCGTTCGTAGCGGTGCTGGTCGATGACGCTCTCGTAGTACGCGGTGTCGAACTTCATGCGATTCCTTCCAACTGTGTCTGCTCGCGGAGGGCGAAGGCCCGGCGGACCAGTGGCTCGAAGCCGTCAACCAGGAGGTCGCCGAGCACCTCGTTACGGGGAGCCGCGACGCTGCCGAGGTCTGCGGTGACCGTTCCGTCGGCGAGGACCCAGACCCGGAACGGGTACTGGTCCTCCGGGGCACGTGTGGGCTGGGCGTAGATCTTCACCCCGTCGACCATGTCGCGTACGTCTTCCACGGCCCGTACGAAGTCGTCCCGATCGAATCCGTAGATCTCCGCCTTGCGCGTGTTCGCGCGGCCGATCGGGCGGTACTGGGAGATCAGCCAGTACTCGACGTCCGTTTGCTGGGTCACTCCGGCGATGAACTGCGCGAGGCGCGGCAGCTCTTTCACGGAGCCGGCCGTGGTGAACGTGTTGAACGCGAGCCGTCGCTGGTCGGCGGTGAGGAACTCGATGTTGGACAGGAACCGTTCGAAGTACCCCTGTCCGCGGAACCAGTTGGCTGTCTCGGCGTTCGGGCCGTCGACTGCCAGGGAATAGATGGTCACGTTGTCGCGGAGGCCGGCGTAACGGTCGCTCAGAAGCAGCCCGTTGGTGTGGAGGTTGGTCTCGAAGCCGACTTCGGTGGCGTGCTGGAGGGCGACTTCCAGGTGGTTGTCGTACGGCATTACGGGGTCGCCGCCGGTGAAGACGCACCGGTGAGCCTCGGACTCGGAACGGACCCGGTCGATGACACGGCGGACCGTGTCCGCATCGGTGCTGACCCTGTTGCGCTCGCGGTAGCAGAAGCGGCACACGCCCGGTGAGGTGCTGGTCGGTGCGAGATCCCAGGCGTTGCAGTCGGTGTTGAGGACCAGGTGGACGATCGCGAGTTCGTCGTGCGTCAGCATGGTGCCTTCTCCTCGATGCCGGTGCTGATCAGGAGGGCTGTCGGGGATACAGGGCGCAGGAGCGAGTTGAGCTGGTGCGGGGCGCCGCCCGTGAGCCGTACGAACTGCTGGAGCGTGTCCAGACCCGCGCCCGCGTCGATGATGGTGAGGGCCTTGTCGATGCCGGACTGGATGGTGGGGACCACCTCGGACATCACCATGAGCAGGGCCGCGTTGAGGGCGACGGCGCTCCGCGCCTGACTGGTGTCCCGGCCGGCCAGCACGAGGATCGCGGCGGCGACGTTTTCCCGAGGGTCCTCGCACTGGGTGACGGACGTGAGGTCCTGCGGCATCGAGGCCGCGCCCTTGCGTACCTCGTCGTTGAACGCCAGGTCCTCCTCGCCCGCCCTGATGCGGCAGGCCCGCACGGTGCTTCCGGGGATCAGCTCGTCGACCTGGACCGTCTGGCCGACGCTGGAGTTGATGACCGCCACGTCCGGCAGGCCGAGGCGGGAGAGCAGCCGGGCGGAAGCGCCGACCGCGGGGTGCGAGAGGCCGTACACATAGGCGGGGCATCTGACCGGGCTGAGGAGGGCGGGGAACGCCAGGCTGAGGGCGTGCACGGCCTGGAACCTGCCTCCGTAGCGGCGGTCGAACTCCGGCACGCGGTTCTCGATGGAGAAGAACCCGAAGCCGACCTCCGCCGTGATGTCGACCATCTCCTGGTGCGGCACCGTGTCGCTCGTCGCCCCCACGAGGTCGATGAAGTCGCGGGATCCGGTCTTCGACGACGCACTGCGGGATCCGAGTTTCGCGACGTGTGCTCCCCCGGTGGCCGCCACCAGCGCGGCGGCGGTACTCAGGTTGATCGTCTTGAAGGTCTTCTTCCCGCTGCCCGTGTAGCCGACGAACCGCATGCCCTCCGGCGGCTGGTGAAAGTCCCAGCTGCTGCGGTCCAAGGCCGTCGCGGCTCGGACCGCGGCCTCGACCTCCTCCAGTCTCGGTCCCCGCAGGAGCAGTCCCGTCAGGACGCTCCCCAGCATCACGTCGCGAGTGTGACCTTCCGGTAAGGCGAGGATGCGCGCGATTCCCTCCTGGACGTCCTGGGGTGAGATGTCGGCCGGCGAGTTGATCTTTTGGGCCAGCAATGGCGTTGCGAAACCCACGGCGTGGGCTCCTTTCCATCAGGTGTCGGAAGTGAGTAGGACCTTGAAGGGGCGGTGGCGGGCTCCGTTGTTCAGGGCAGCCAGTCCCTGTGGCAGTTCGCTGAGGGGGAATCGGTCCCGGGTCATCAGGGAGGCCCAGTCGCCGCCCTTTGCGATGAGGTCGATGGCGTCCCGAAAGTCGTCGTGGCCGTCAGCGCGGCAGTACGAGAAGGAGCCGCGCAGCGTGATTGAGCGGCGGAAGACATCCCGTAGGGGGACCGAGAGGACGACGCGGGGCGCGTAGGCGTTCTGGACGAGGACCGTTCCGCCGTCACGAACGGCCTTGAGGGCCTGGCGTATCGGGGCGTCACTGTGACCAGACGCGGCGTCCACGACGACGTCGCATGCTGGCAGCTCCGCGGAGTGGAGTGTGATGTGCTGGTCGAGGACGTACCGGAGCTGCTGCGACCGTGAGGGTTCCCTGACCATCACGTGGACGTCCCACCCGGCCCGCGCAGCGCAGACAGCCGTGCATACGGCAAGCACGCCGCCCCCGATGATGCCGAGCCGCCCGAGAGGCACCGGGAGCCCACAGCGGACTCCGTGCAAAGCCACCGCCATCGGATCGGAAAGGACTCCATGCGCGGGATCGTGCAGGTGAGGAAGGGGGATGATGCTGTCGCGTGGCACCCTCACGGAGCTGGCAAGACCTCCGGGAAGATCCCACCCGATACGCCGGAGGCTTGAGCAGAGGTGCACGTGGCCGCGGTCGCAGTAGTGGCACGAGCGGCAGGAGACCAGCGGGTCGATCGCGACCCAGCCGCCCGTCTCCATGTCGACGCCGACGATCTCGTGACCGGGGTACCACGGTTCCGGCAATCGCCCTTGCCACGGGTGATTGAGCTTCGCGACGTCGCTTCCGCACAATCCCGTGTAGCGCGTCTCGATGAGCGTCGTGTCGAGCGCCGGGGGCATGCCGACCGGAGCGGGGAGTCGGCCGAGGACGCCGTTCTCAACTGCCCATGCGTACGGGCCGCTCATCGCTTCCCCCAGTCGTCCAGCAAGGAGGGGAGAGCTTCCACGTCGGGTATCGCCCTGCCGGACCAAGCGGTCTCGCCGAACACGAGGCTGCTCGGCCCGCCCCGACGCTCCACGCGCACCGCACGCATCCCGGCCCGCTCCGCGCCGGCCAGCTCGTCACCGCCGCCATCGCCGCAGTAGAGGGCCTGACGAGGGGCGACACCGACTTCTCGGAGGACTGCCTGGAAGAGCTGGCTGTCGGGCTTTGTCGCACCTGCCCGGCAGCTGAACACGACAGCCTCGAAGTGGGGCGCGAGATCGCTGCGGCTCCACGCCTCGGCGATGTCCGGGGACGCGTCGCTGAGGATGGCCAGCTTGGCACCACCGCGCCGAAGCTGCTCCAACGCCTGCAGAAGGGTTGAGTCGGCCTGGAGACGGACGTGGGCGAGCCGCGCCAGGACCATCTCCAGCTCATTCACACAGGCCGCGGAGGCATCGCAGCGGGTGACGAGGTGAGCCGCGACCTCGGCAGTGGACGCCAACTGCCCGTTGTGCCTCGCCTGCCAACTGTCGGCCAGCTCCGACTCGGCCACTGCCGGGGATACGCGCAGGATCGCGGCGAGTTGGACAGCGGCAGCCCTCCGTTCGACGATGCTCGGGGCTGCGACGAGCGTGCCGAAGAGATCGAGTACCACCGCGGCCGGGCGCGGTGCCCGAACAGCCGAACTCCGCTGGGTTGAAGTGCCAAGCAGCACGTCGCCCACTGGGTGTGTGGCGGTCGAGGACAGACTCGTCGACAAGGAGGTGCACGTCGGCGGATAGCGCATGGGGAGGCTCCATCATTAGATCGGTGCTCTCGTGCAGAGCCGGTCTCTCCGGCCGGCTGGACACCTACGAGACGACGACGCCTTGTCGCGTGGTCGATAGACGAGGAAGAAGGGTTTGACTGCCACCAGGCCGAGCAAGCCATGCCAGGCCTCGGGGGCCGGCGATGCCGCCAGCGAACTCACAGCCTCAGCCCCGACAGCAGGCCCGCAACCGATGCCGTGACGTCCTTCACGAACGGGCCGATGTTCTGCGTCCCGGCGAGATACAGGCCGAAGACCGAACACACCACGGCATGACCCACCTTGAGCCCGCCTCCGCGGCACAAGAAGACGATCACAATGCCGAGGATCAGCAGGACAGCAACATCGACAGTCACCGCGGAGACCCCTCCGATCTCGTACGGACTCTGGAGACCGAAGCGGGTATGCGACGACCGCGTCGGTGTGACCATGACAGCGGTACGGAGGGGCGCGGAGTATCACGTGCTGTTGCCGGGACTGCTCATCATCGGCTCATGGCCGGTTGGTCTGACTTTTCAACATCCGCTTACACACGCGCTCATGAGAGGCTGGCCTAGGCTCCGGATCATGACCAGGGATGGGCAGGCGGTAGGCGCAGTGGGCAAGAGTCGCCAGGGATGGCGCCCGGACAGGTTGAGACAGCAACGCGAAGCCCACGGCCTGACGCTTGAGGGCGCGGGCGAGCAACTGCGTGAGGTGGCCCGCGCCGCGGGGCTCGCGGTGCCGGCCGCCAACTTCCAGACGCTGTGGCAGCACGAGCAGGGTGAGGTCTATCCCGGACCGCACTACCGTCGCGCGTATTGCCTGCTGTACCGCGCCACCGAGCCTGAGCTCGGCTTTCGCAACGCTCTGCCCGACGAGGCCAGGAAGCTCCAGTTCACCGCGTCGAGCGAACCGCACAACGGAGCCCACGTGCTGGCTGTGGAGCGCGCGTTGCTCCAACTCGCGCCCGGCACGGAGGACACGGATGGGCAGGGCGTACAGCAGCGAATCCTCGACGCCTGGAAACGCCGTCACACCGGCGGCGACCCGAACAAGCCGACCCTGATGATGGTCGGAGGCTACGCGGGCAGCGGGAAATCAGAGTTCGCCCGCTTCATATCGCAGCTCACTGGCTGGCCCGTCCTCGACAAGGACCCGATCACGCGCCCCCTCGTTGAGCGCCTCCTCGTAGAGATGGGCAGCGAACCGAACGACCGGCACACCGACCTCTACCGGGAGAAAGTCCGTCCGCTGGAGTACCAGTGCCTGCTGGAGACCGCATACGCGAACATCGACTGCGCGATCAGCACCGTACTCTCCGCGCCGTTCATCGCCGAGGCCACAGATCGTCGGTGGATGAGGCGCCTGATCAACCGTTGCGAAGCGCGTGGCGTAACCGTCACTGTCGTCTGGATCCAGTGCGACCTCGACACGATGCATGAGTACATCAGTTTCCGGTCCGCCGCCAGGGACAGCTGGAAACTCCAGAATTGGGACGTGTACGCCGCCGGGATCGATCTCGAACTGCGGCCCGTCGTACCGTACTTGGTTGTCGACAATCGGCTCGGCGCCGCGATTTCACTCACGGATCAGGTACGTCAGGTCTTCGGGACGGTGTTCCCGTGAGGCATGGCATCCTGCTGTACGGGCCGCCGGCGGCAGGCAAGGACACGATCACGGCGGCACTCACCGAACTCGACGGGCGGTATGTGCCGTTTACCCGGCTGAAGATCGGGAGCGGGAAGACCAAGGGCTACCGGATGGGCACGCCTGTGCAGCTGGCCGCTCTGGAGGCACGCGGCGACGTCATCTACCGCAACGACCGGTACGGCAACGTTTACGTCGTCGACCGGCCCGGCCTCGAACAGGCCATGGAAGGCGGCAGAATCCCCGTCGTCCACCTCGGTCAGATGGTGGGGATGGAGCAGGTTGCCGCCGTCTTCCCGGCGCACTGGGTACGCGTTCTGCTGTGGTGCTCCAAGGAGACCACCGCCCTGCGCTCACCGCAGCGGGGCGACACCGACACGGCGGCTCGGCTGGCCGCGTGGGACGCCACCCAGGCCGACCTTGCGGTACGCCCGCGGGCTCAGTGGGAGCTGCGCGTGGACACGGATATGACGGCAGCCAGTGAAGCCGCAAGGAAGATCGACGACATCGTCCGCACCGCATCACCTCGCCCCTGACGGCCAGGACGTCAGCGATCCAGCGGATGCAACCTGCTCAAGTCTGGTCGTCCAGGACTCGCTCACCGCGCAGGGCTTCAAGTGCCCCGGCGATACCCAGTCGCTCGTCTCTGTTGCCGTCCCACCGGGCGAGCGTCGTGGCAGCGGCATGCATGAGGGAGTCCGGCAGCCCCGCGTCGGCGAGAAGTGCCGCCGCGTCCTCAAGCTCTGGTCCCCAACGCCAGGCGCGAGCAGCCGTCTTGGGGATGTAGTCCGTCTCCACGAGGTAGCTACGGGTGCGCTTCGCTGCGATCACCAGCAGCTCGTCCTCGACACCGTACGACTCGGCCGCTCCGTACGCCACGGCGGCCAGTACGCGGGAGACCTTCTGGTAACTGGAGTACGCGAGCTTGAGTGCGGAGGCTTGCCCGATTTTGCCGCCCAGGACGTGGGTCCGCACATCGGTTCCGGCGAAGAGTTCGACGATCCGGTCGACCTGCTTGCCGGGGCCGGACAGATAGAGCACCGGAATCTTGCCGCCCACTGGAGGAGATCCGACCACCGCGGCATCGATGACCGTCATCGGGGCCAAACGGTCGGCGATGCGCTGCACACGCGACGGCGTGACGGCGTTCGCTTCGACATAGATCGTTCCCGTGCCAACCACGCCGAGCTCGGCCACCTGACCGGCAGTCTCCTCCGCGGCGGCCGGTGGGCACAGGGAGAGCAGCACGTCGGAGCGGGAGACGAGCTCGGGCAGTGCCTCGGGTTCGAGGCCCACGCGCTCGGCCCGGCGGCGGGTTGCGTCACTGCGTCCGTCGGGGCACCACAGCACGATGTGGCCGCGGGCGCGCAGTTGCGCGCCGAAGGCGGATCCCATGCTGCCGGGGTGCAGCAACCCGATGGTGTCCGTCATGCCGTGGTCCTCGCGTGGTCGGCGGCGGCGTGCAGAAGAAGGAAATCGATGGCGGCGCGGGCATGCGGCACCATGTGGTCCGGCCCGGGATCGTCCGCTGGCCAAGAGCCGTCGCTACCGATCCAGATGGTGCGCAGCCCTGCTGAGCGTCCGCCGCCGATGTCGTTGACCGGGTTGTCGCCGACCATCCAGCCGCCGTCACCTAGTACGCTGCCGCAACGGGCTGCGGCCAAGGCGAAGTGCCGGGGCTGCGGCTTGCGCGCGTCGGCCTCCTCGGAGACGAAGACGCCGTCCACACGCTCGGAGATACCGGTGGCCCGCAGCTTGGCGCGCTGGACGTCGATCGCACCGTTGGTCGCCACGCCCACTCGCCAGCCCGCCGCACGCAGCTCGTCCAAGCCGTCGAGGACCTCGGCCGGGCACGACACCATGTCCGCAATGTCTGCGCAGTACGCGCCCCACAGCTCCACGGTCGACATGGACAGCCGGTACCGGGTGCGGATCGAGTCAAAGGTGGACGGATAGGCCCGCTCGGCCACCATGCCTAGCACGTACGCCTGCTCCTTGCCCTCCAGACCGTGCCGGGTGGTGAACTCGGCGGCCCAGTCGGCGAGGGTTCCCCGCCGGTCCACGAGTGTGTTGTCGAGGTCGAAGAGAACAAGAGGGCGCTGCACATCCCGCAGCCTAATGCGCGGGCTCGCCGTAAGGCCGGACGGCCTCGTCGACCATGAGCCGGATGCGGCCGCCCGGCCCGCCGGCGCATCCTCTCGGTCCGCTGGTCCGCGGGGAACCTGCGCGAACGGGTCAGCGCAGTCCCGCGAACACCACGGCTGCCGCCGTGCCGCCCAGGATGGTGCCCAAGATCACCTGTGCCGTCGTGTGGTCGCGCAGCGAGACCCGGGACCAGCCGACGGCGGCGACGCCGAGGAAGAGGAGGGCGGCCCACCAGCCGTAGGCGACGGTGGTGACGACGGCGACGCCTGAGGCGACGGCGGTGTGGACGCTGACCTTCCACCAGACGGTGACCGCCATGGTCAGCACCAGGCCGGCGACCAGGGCGACGACCTCGCGGGGCGCGTCGAGCGCTAGGAGCAGGCTTGTGCCGACGAGGACAGAACCAAGGGTGACGAAGAGCGGTATCCACCTCTGGGAGCGGACCTTGAGATGCTTGTCCGTCCAGCGGCCACGGCGGACGCCGGCGACGATGTAGGCGATCGGCAGGCCGCCGCAGAAGGCGCCGGCCAGCAGGCCCCAACCGACACCCGCGAGGGAGTTGGTGGAGTGCCAGCCGATGACCAGCAGAACGCCGACGACCAGGTTGGCGGGCGCCAGGACCTCGGTGACTAGGCGGGCCGAGCGCCGCTCGGCAGGAACAGCGGCAGTGGGCGGAAGCTGCGTGGTCGTGGTCATGCCGGTGTCTCCTCAAGGTGGGCGCGGAGGAAGTCCTGCGTGGCGCGGGAGCGGTAGGCGGTGCTGAGCGTGGTGAGGGCGCGGATCTCGGTGGCGAGGTCGCGGCCTCCGCTAGCGGGGGGCATGGGATCGCCGGAGCCGGTGGCCGCGCCGCGGAGCCGCTCCTCGCGGGCGACGGCGAGCCAGCAGGCCTCGGTGGTGATGTCGGCGTGGGCGCCGATGAAGCCGAGGGAGGTGGCGTGGTCGTAGGCGCGGCCGCGCAGTTCCGCCGGTGCGTGGTCGGCGAGAGTGAGGCTCGAGTCGCGGATCTCGATGGTGCGCCGGTACAGCCGGTCGTGCGTACGCAGCGGGTTGGTGACGTCGGCGGCGCGGCTCGGCGGGGCGTCGAGCCGGATCCCCGGGACGGCGTCGGTGAGGGTGCGCCACATGGGGTCGCAGGGCACGTAGACCCGGTAGCCGTGGGCGATCGCCCGGGTGGCGATGGACTTGGCCAGCGCGGACTTGCCCATGCCGATGGTCCCGGCCAGGACCGCGTTGGGGTTGGTGAAGCCCTCGATCCGGCTGCTGCTGTACAGCGAGAACGGGGTCGTAGCAGAACGCGGCCTCCGCGTGGACGTCGCGGCCGATGAAGATGGCCTCCGCGCCCAGTCCGCCCTCGGCGAGGAAGGGATAGGCCCCGGACACGGTGCGGTGGTCATCCGGTGGGCGGGAAGGTTGAGCTTGCCACGCCGTGTCGAGGCCGGGCCGGGGCGTCCGGACGGCGGATAGGTCGGCCGCAGCTCCGGGTCGAGGGTCGCCTCGTCGCGACGCTTGGGCGGGGCTCCGGCGAGGCGGGCCTGGCGCCGGGCCTCGGCGATACCGGCGCGGGCGGCGCGGTGCTCGGCCTGCGACGCCTTGCGGGGGACGATTAGGTGGGAGGCGCTGGCGCGGGTACGGGGCATGAGCGATTCTCCAGACGGAAGGCAGGGTCAGTGGCGGACGAGGCCGGTGAACGGAGTGTGGAGGTCGGCCGGGGTGGTACGGCGTCGGACCAGGTGCGCGGTGGGCTGGTGGCGCTGGCGGATGGTCAGCTCCGGTGCGTCTTCTGGCAGGTTGGCCTGGCACGCCTCGCGGTCGGGGACCTCACCGGAGCCGGGCCGGGGGGCCGCGTGGTAGGCGGCGTGGACGTGGTCGGCGGCCTGCCAGATCCGGGTGCGGGCGGCGCTGAGCTGGTCGCCCTCGATCGCTACGAGCTGGCCTGTGCGGGTGGCGTGGGCATCGAGCAGGCTGTGCAGCGAGATGAGGTGGGCGTGCAGGACGTCCAGTTCGGCGCGGGTGGTGACGAGAGGACCGCCTGGCACGTTGAGCGCGCGGTGGAAGTCGAGCGCGGCGGTGGCGATGGGCACGAAGTCCTGCGCGGTCGGGTTGGTGGTGCGGGACATGGGGGTGCTCTTTCGGAAGGGAGGAGGGGCGGCATCAGACGGTGAGGGCGAGCGGCATGGCGGCGGCGGTGAACGCCTCGGCCTGCTGCCAGGTGAGCGGCCGGAGGTCGAGCTGGGCGCCGACCGCCGCGGTATCCACGACCGCGCAGGCGGAACGAAGTTCCTCCTCGGAGTCGGCCGAGACGGTCAGCAGGCCGGTCAGGGCGAAATCCGCGTGGCCGGCGATGAGCTGGCGCTCACGGGACTTGATGTCCTGGTACTCGATGGAGTCCGCTTCGGAGCTCTCTAAGAGGTCCTAACAAAGGCGTTGGACGTGGCGGTGGGTGATGAGGCGGGTGGCGAGGCCGAGGAAGGCTTCGTGGATGTCGTCTCGTCTCTCCCAGCGGATGCGCAGGCGGCGGAAGCCGTGCAGCCAGGAGATGGTGCGTTCGACGACCCAGCGGAAGATGCCCAGACCGGAGCCGTGCGGCTGGCCGCGTTCGGCGATCACGGGACGGATACCTCGCTGCCACAGCAGCCGCCGGTACTTGTCGTGGTCGTAGCCCCGGTCCGCGAAGAGCATGTCCGGTCGTCGCCGTGGCCTGCCGACGACACCGGCGACCGGTGGGACCTTGTCCAGCAGGGGCAGGAGCTGAGTGACGTCGTTGCGGTTCCCGCCGGTCAGCGACACCGCGAGCGGGATGCCCTGGCCGTCGGTGATGATGTGGTGCTTGCTGCCCGGTCGTGCGCGGTCGACCGGGCTGGGACCGCTTTTGGGCCCCTGCGGGCCGCCCGGACGTGGGAGGAGTCGATCACCGCCCGCGACCAGTCCAGCTGCTTCGCCGACCGCAGCTTCTTCAGCAGCACCAGGTGCAGCTTCTCCCACACGCCGGCCTCGTTCCAGGCGGCCGCGCCGCCAGCAGGTCATCCCTGAGCCGAAGCCCAACTCCTGCGGCAGGTACTCCCACTGGATGCCGGTGTGCAGCACATCCCGCACAGGGCCTGCCGGTCCGGCACCCGTGGCTGGCCCGCCACCAGCTTCGGTCCCGGCTCGGGCAGCAACGGCTCGATGAGCGACCACAGTTCGTCCGACACGATCCATGGCCGCGACTGACGCTTTCCCACGGCTTGACCAACGAGCAGACGAACCGACGGTCACTTGATCAACAACTTCTGTTAGGACCTCTAAGCCGCTACGGAGGGCGGGCTTGGAGCATCCCGCCCAGCGAACTACGCGGTGACCCGCGCAATGGGCAGCGGCGAGGCCAGGGCCCGCAGCACCGTGCGCCGGGCGAGTTCGCCTTTGGTGGCGAACTCCCGCTCGTCGGGGACCTTCACCGCGCTCGACTGCGTCCGCGGTGAAGGTCCCCGACGTGTACGCCGATGTACGCGCCCCACTCCTTCACCTGCCGAACTACGCCGTCACGGCGTTCGGTGAGCGCCTTGACCGGCACGGCACCGAGCCGGGGTTCACGGCCGTCCCCGCGTATGCGGACGGGTATCCGGTCGGCTACGCCTACGGCAACACCATCGAGTATGGCGATCGGTACTGGCAGCGCACCAGTCCGACGCCGGCCCAGAAGTACACCGAGCGTCCGGCTGTGGCTCTGAAGGAGATCGGCGTCCGTCCGACCTGGCGGAAAACTGGTACCGCCCGCCGTATCCACGACGCTCTTCTTGCCATGCGGAACGAGCGGTACGTGACGCTTATGGTCAACTCGGCTGCAGCGGACGGGAAGGTTCACGCGCTGTACAAGTCATGGGGGTATGAGGGCATCGGGCAGAGCCAGCCGTCACCGGCCTCGCCGGTTCTGACTGTGATGATCCGCGGTGTTCGCTGACGCGGGAGGCGGTACAAGGCTCTGTAATTCGCGCGGGGTGTATCTAGGCTGCGTCGGGTGGAGGGGTTTCTGATCACCGTGGCCGGGGTGTTGTGGGGTTGTGTCACGGGTGTGCTCATACCTCGCCCGGCTTACCGGTTGTCGGTGCCTGTCGGGGGTTGCTGGCGGTCGGTGTGTCCGGCAGGTCATCGACTCGTCGGTGTGGGTGGCGGGTGGTTTGGGCGTGCTCGTTGTTCGGTGGGGGACCGGTATGGCCCGAGCAGTCTGCTGGTCGCCTGTGTCACGGCCGGGGTCTGCGGTCTGCTCGCGGCCGCTACAGGAGCCCGCCCGGAACTGGTGGTGTGGCTGCTGCTCGCTCCGGTCTGCGTGCTGCTCGCCATGGTCGATGCGTCGGCTCACCGGCTGCCCGACGTGTTGACCCTGCCACTCGCCGTGGCGGCGTGTGTGCTGCTCGGTGGTGCGTCGTTGCTGCCGGGTGTCGGCGGCAGCTGGCTGTCCACGCTGTTCGGCTCCCTTCTGTTGGGGGCCTGCTTCTTCGTGCTCTTCCTGGTCGGCGGGGGTTTGGGGTTCGGTGATGTGAAGCTTGCCCTGGTGCTGGGTGCGGTGTTGGGTTGGTACGGCTGGCCGGTCGTGCTGGTCGGGGTGTTCGCCGGGTGTCTGTTCGGTGCGCTGTACGGCATCGGTCTCCTGATTACGGGTCGGGCCGGAGCGCGCTCCACGATTGCGTTCGGTCCGTTCCTCCTCGCGGGAGCTCTTGCGGGAGTGCTGCTGGGCGCCTCTCTGTCCTGAGACCGGGCGCCTGCTTTACGGGGCGGGCTCGTAGGTCACCGTCTGCCCGGGACAGTCGGCCGCCGCGTTCTGCAGGGCGGTGAGTTCCGTGTCGTCGACGGTCAGGGCCCAGCGGAGTTTGGTGGCGACCCAGTCGCCGACATAGCGGCAGTGCACATCGGTGGCGGGTGGCAGCCATTGTGCGGGGTCCTGGTCGGCTTTGCTGCGGTTGGAGCGTGCGGTGACCGCGACGAGCGAGGCTTCGGCGCCCTGGTCGTTGGCGTAGGCTTCGCGTCTTTGTGGGGTCCATTCGGATGCTCCGCTGTCCCAGGCTTCGGCGAGGGGAACCATGTGATCGATATCCAGGCTTCCGGCGGCCGTCACCATGGTGGTGTCGTAGTAGGAGTACCAGCTGCCGCCGGTCAGTCGGCATCCGGCACCCACGGCGGGCGGCTCGATTGCCTCGTGGAGGAGGACTTCGGCACGGGTGTTGCAGCCGTCGGTCGGGTCGTCGCCGGTGTTCCAGTGCCGGAACTTGCTGCGGTCGTAGCCGTCGCGGGACTCGAGGGCAACCGGCAGGCCAGCGACGGCTTCGGCCAGAGGCAGGGTCTCGGCGGCCTGTGCTGGTGTGGGGGTGAGGGCAGGGATGACGGCGAGGGCTGCGGCAACGAGGCCGCGAACAACAGCGTTGACCATGCCCCCTTGCTATCCGCCCAGCGCATGAGGTGATCCCCGGAGGTCCGAGTGCCGCTCGTGTGGGTGGAAAGGTCATACCGGAGAAACGAATCGGCGTGCCTCGCTGCGCGCCCCTGTGCGGTGGGTGGGACGGTGCTGCGGGGGCGGACGGGCACGGCAATTCTGTTCCCCGTGCATGGTGATGGCCCGCGGGGCCTGGAAGTCACGCGGGAGGCGGCGTGTCGCGAGAGGGTTACGTGGTTGGCGCCACGAGGTCGTGGGCGGCGGGTGCTGGCAGTTGCCGCCTGCCTGCGGCCTGCCATGTCGCGCGTTGGTCTCGTTGCTGTCAGGCGGGCATCAGCGATTCGATGATGGTGTGCCAGCGCTGGTCGGCCACGGAGGGTGCCTCCGTGGTGGTGATCTGCCGGGTCTGGTAGCGGGCAGGGTGGCCGGCGAAGACGAAGAGGTGATCCAGGACTTGGTAGTTCGGGCTCCATTGTCTGTCTGTTGCCAGCCATGTCCGATGCAGTTCGGCTGTCGTGGCGCGATCGTCGTGGTAGAGGGCGACGATGAGCTGGCCGGTCCACTCGCGGTAGCCGATTTTGTGTCTTTGCGTGTTGACGAGGCGCTGTGCTTCGGTGAGGAACTGCAGCGCTGTCAGGCGGTCGCGTCGCAGGGTGATCGCCTTGGCGGTCAGGGCGGTTCGCATGGATAGCGTCTCGCCGAAGTGATCGGCGTCCGCCAGCACGGTGTCGCACGCTGCGGGTGTGCTGCTGCCGTGCAAGGCCCGGCGCCACAGAGCGGCGGTCTCGTTCTCCAGGGCGATACGGTGCTGCCCAGCCGCCCGGAGGGCTTGGGCTCTGGTGGCCGATCCGGCGATGGCCTCTTGGAGGAGTCCGCGGTCGAAGGCGAGATCGCTGCTGATGCGTAGGGAAGTCGTCGGATCCTGCAGTGGATGGCGGCTCAGGTGCCGTTCCAGGTCTTCATACGCTCCTTGCGCACGCAGTGTGCGAGCCACCTGGTATCGCAGCAACTCGGAGCCGGGATTTTCTTCCAGCATCTCTGTGAGTATGCGCAGGGCGTTGTGGGGGTCGCCGTCGCGGTAGATGTAGGCGAGTCGAAGCCTGGCGCGGCGGCGGATGTCGGTTGGCAGCGGACGGGTGAGGTAGTCCTCCAGGTAGGCGATGCGCTCACTTTTGCGGCGTCCTTGGCGCCACGCTTCGTAGATGCCGGACACCTGACCGATCCAGGTGTCCAGCGCGGGGGGTGGCAGCCGGACAGCAGTCTGGGCGAAGCCGGGGACAGCAGCGAGTGCGTCTGCCAGCCAGGGTGCGGTGAGGGCGTGACGGGCGCACAGATCGGCCGCCAGCTCCAGGACGTCGAGGCGTTGTTGGCTGTTGTGCATAAGGGTGTCGCTTCGATGGCGAAGGGCTGCCAGCAGTTGCCCGGCCATGGCGGCTCGGTCCTGTGGTGCCCAGGCTCCGGGGTTACTGACCGGCTCGTGGGCTATGGCGGAGCGGACCGCGTCGTGGAGCCGGTAGGGAAAGACCGGGTGGTCGTCCTTGGTGACGAGGGTGCGTTGGCACAGCCGTTGAGCGTCACCGACCAGAGCGCCGGCGGCTTGTGAGATGAGACGTTCGTCGAAGCGTGGCACCAGGCTCGCGGCCCGAGCCAGTTCCCGCTCCTGCCTGGGCAGATTGGCGAACACTCGGGTGGCCAGCTCCGGCAGCGGCCCTCCGAAGGTGTGGGCGGCGGGGCCATGCCCGTCTGCGGAACGCGCCATGGAGAGCGACAAGCTGAGGTACAGAGGTAAACCGTGGGCGCCGGCGCTGATGTTGTCGATGACGTCCGGTGCCAGTACCGGATTGCCCCCCGCTCCTGAGGCTGCGCGCAGGTACTGCTTCACGTCGACGTCGGAAAGATTGCCTACAAGATGCTGGCGAGGATCGTCATGAGCCTCCAACCGTAGGCCGGGCCAGATATGCGGGCCCGTCGCGGGCAGTAACTGGTGGAGGTGAGCTGCATCCCAGTCAAGCCGATTGCGTGACGTGACGACCCACAACGTGCCGGGAGTCAGATGCACGATGCGATTGAACAGACGCTCCTGGGAGCGATCGTCGCCCTGTACGTATTCTGCGGCGTCCGCGAACGCCACCGTGACGGGACGCTTGGCTGCCGGCAGATTCTCCAGATCCCAGGACAGGAGACCGGCGAGCGTCGCCGCGACGTAGTCGGACGGATCTTGCTGGGCCTGCGTGATGACATGGAACAGGGGCGCGCACTCACCCAGGGTGCGGCTGCGCAGCCGCCTCTCGCGGATGGCTTCGACAATACGGATCCCGCTGCGCACAGTCAGCGGACCCAGTCCGAAGGCGGCGCCGGCGTCGCTGAGGACGTCGTTCAGGGTGTCGGTGATCTGACCGCGCACGTCGAAGTTGCCGACGGACAGGTCCGGCAGTGGCATTCCCGGACGGGCCAGGGACCACCAGGCAGCCAGGCCAAGGTCGAACGCGGGAAAGCGCCGCCGCCTGTCGGCCACAGCGACGCGTAGTCGCAGCACGATCTCCACGGCGTTGACGACGCGACTTCCGTGGAAGTCGATGCGAACGGTGGGAGGAGGCTCTTCGAGCGGCGGCTGCGGCCAGTCGCCGGGCTCCGCCAACTCTCCAAGGCACCACGACTCCAGCCGTCGGGACAGCTCGGTCTTGCCGATTCCCCCGACGCCATAGAAGGTGATGACATTCCGACGAGTGGTGTGCCCCAGGGCTGCCGAACCATCGCGTACTGCGTTCCCGTGCTGTAGGAGAGCTGCGGTGAACGCTGTGCGCTCGTCGACCCGGTTCGTGAACAGTTCGGTCGCCGTGTATTGGGGATCGAAAATCCGATCGAACTCGCTCATGCACCCTCGCTTGACCAAAGCTCGCCGTATCCGACGAGTCCGTCCGTAGAGAGAAACTATGACGCGTCACCGGAACTCGAGGCAGGGGATAACTCCATTTTCCATGCCAGACGTGCCAGTACTCCGTGGCAAGGGAACACCGCTTCTCGGCGCGATGACGACGGCAGTTTGGGCGCCGCTCTGGCAGGCAGTGCGTTGCCGTCCGTGTGCACGACGGCACGGTCCGGGCTGCCGCTGTATGCGCCCTGGCCGTGGGTGGCCCGTATTGAGCCCTTTTCCGCTGAGGTCCGAACACGTGTCCCGCAAAGCG
The DNA here is from genome assembly GCF_040645135.1 of Streptomyces sp. NPDC046859. Classification (NCBI taxonomy): domain Bacteria; kingdom Bacillati; phylum Actinomycetota; class Actinomycetes; order Kitasatosporales; family Streptomycetaceae; genus Streptomyces; species Streptomyces sp. NPDC046859. Next base: position 113,152 of record NZ_JBEYXR010000017.1, on the reverse strand, counting down.
TCACAGCCGCACCGCCATCGTGGGAGTGTGAGAGCAGCGTGTTTGTGAGGCGTAGGTGGGGGAGTGGGCTGTGGTTGCTGGGAAGGATGAGTTACCCCGGCTGACCGGGGCGCATCGGGTTCTCATCGGCGTGGTGGCCGCGGGGGCTGTGGTGATTGCCGGTATCGGTTTCGTCGGTTCGTACGCGGCCGTCCGGGAGTTGGCACTCCGCAAGGGCTTCGGGGACTTCGCCCATGTTTTCCCGATCGGTATCGACGCCGGAATCTGTGCCCTGCTGGCCTTGGACCTCCTGCTGACCTGGATCCGTATCCCCTTCCCGCTGCTGCGGCAGACGGCCTGGCTCCTGACCGCCGCCACCATCGCGTTCAACGGGGCGACGGCCTGGCCCGACCCGCTGGGCGTCGCCATGCACGCGGTGACCCCCGTGCTGTTCGTCGTGGCCGTCGAGGCCGCCCGCCATGCGATCGGCCGGATCGCCGACATCAGTGCCGACAAGCACATGGAGGGTGTCCGTCTCACCCGCTGGCTCCTCTCGCCGGTCCCCACGTTTTTGCTGTGGCGGCGGATGAAGCTGTGGGAGCTGCGCTCCTACGCGCAGGTCATCAAGGTCGAGCAGGAACGTCTCGTCTACCAGGCCAGCCTGCGCTCGCGCTTCGGCCGGGCCTGGCGTCGCAAGGCGCCGGTGGAGTCGCTGATGCCGCTACGCCTGGCCCGCTACGGCGTCCCTCTGGCCGAGACGGCCCCGGCCGGGCTGGCCGCCGCCGGCATCGACGAGCCGCCGATCCAGTTCACCGTCGAACCGGCCCCGGCCCCGGCCCTGACTCAGCGGCAGCATCCCGAGCTCAAGGACGCCGTCGACCGCGAGAAGGAACTGGCGCCCGGGCCCGGCCCACAGCCCCAGCCGGTCAAGGAGATGCGAACCGCATCCCTGCGGCCGCCGCACACCCAAGCGGATCGAGGGAACGCCCCATCTCTCGCCGACGCTTATCAGGACTGGATCAGTGCCTTCGGTTTCGAGCCCACGAGCGCGCAGTTCGCTGCGTGGCTGCAGGATCAGTACAGCATCGCGACCGCGGCGGGAGCGCCGCTGTCCGACGAGCAGCTTCAACCCCTGCTGCGGCTCCTCAAGCAGTGCCACACGCTTGTAGCTGAGCACGGGACCGAACCCCCGGCTCCGCGCGACGCGGACGACGGGTGGGGTGACTACTTCTACACCGCCTGGCTCGCGTACGCGCAAGACCATGGGGTGTACCCCGATGCTTCCGCCCTCGCCGCGTACGTTCACGGGCGGGATCAGATCACCGGTAGCAGCGGCCGGCCCCTCACGGGAGCAGACCTGGAGTACTTCGTCTCGACCTTCCGGCAGCGCGGGTGCGACGGGATGGAGCCGCCCGCCGGTGGGGAGATCACCGGGGGCGCCACGCGGGAACCCACCGGCGAGCCCTTTGAGAATGAGGAGGGCTCTGCGGAGGCACCGGTCGGCGCGGGCGCGCAGCCCGCCAGGGGCACGCCCATCCCTCGGGTGAGCGCTCCCGTCGACGAGCCGCCGGGTGGACAGGATGCGACGGGGGTGCCGGCCGCGCTCACCATCGTCGACCGCTACTACCTCGCTTGGAGTGAGTATTTGACCGAGCATGGCGAGGAGCCCAAGGCCGAGCAGCTCTCCGCCTACCTCGCCGGCGAGAAGGGCATGACCGGCCGCGGTGGCAGGCCGGTCAGTCCGTCGACTCTGCGCCGCTACCTGCTGCCGTTCCGTGTCTACAGATTCTGGGCGCAGCAGCGGGTGCGCAGCGAAGTCCCGTCGCTCGACGTCATTGCGCAGGAGTGCGCGGTCCGCGGCATCACCGGGCAGCACAACCGGCCCCTTACAGCCGACTACGTCGCGGAGCTGGTTGCCGACTTCGAGCGGCGCTGGCAGGCACTGACCCGCCATGACGTGCAGACAAAGAAGTAGCAAGCTTCGCCCCGCTCGTCACTGCGCACCAGTAATTGATCGTTTCAGAATGAGGTTCGGACTCGTCTCAGGCTCGGAGGTGCATCCGAGCCATCGATCGCGGATCCGGCTGTCGGTTCAATTGGGGGGGAAGGCTGAGCTGCGCGTTCATGGTGTGCTCGCCGTCATTCTTTCTTGTTCCCCGCTGGATGCTGTCCGATCGGGCACGCGGGGGGAGGCGGGCTCTGATGCGCCCCGGGGGCCGCTGGGGCTCGCTTCGGGCGGGCACGCACACCGTGCTGTGAGGCGGCACGACGGGTTCACTCGGAAGCGGAGCGACTCCTCGGACCCATACAGCCACGATATCGGCGGTGATGGGGGGTGGCGCACGGAGGGGTATGGGGGCGCTTTCGTGCATATATCTGCCCCCGTTGCACGCTGGCGCTCGCCCCATGCGGTGAACTGCCCGTTCACCCCCTGGCCGCACCCTCACGCGCCGCGTTTCATTGAGCACTCACTCGCTTTCAACGCACGTCACCAGCGGACAGCAACAGTCATCAAGTGATCACCTGGTGTGCCCAGGACAGGAGTAGGGAATCCGGCCCACTCGGACTGTGCCGCACTCGTCAACGAGTGGCACGAACTGCCGGTTGGTGTTCAGAAGCGGCAGCGCCGCGCGGGACCACCCGAGCACGGCGTCTGCTTCGGTCGGCTCCGCCCAGCTCAGGGCGGTCCTCCTTCTCATGTCGTGCTCGCTCATCGGATGACCAAGGCGATCAGTTGGATCAGCCGTTGACCTGCCGGGCTCCGAAGCCCGACACGATGCAGGAGGTTTTTGATGGCACTGGCGCAGTGGACGAACGCGATGGAGTGGTTGGCTGCCGCCGCGCGGGAGCCCCGGCTATGCAAGGACGACTGGCAGCGCAGCATCAACGGCGTCCACCTCTTGGCCGCTGGACGATTCTGGGACGTTCTGATCGTCCCGGCCTGCCTGGGCCTGCGCACGGCCGACATCATGGCCGGCATGCCTCGTCTCGAACCCGGCCCGGCGCTGCTGGACAGCAGGCGGCAGCATGTCGGCTTCTTCCTGCCGCCCGCTCCCATGACCATCTGGGTCGGGCACGACATCCGCTACCTCACCACGGGCGGGTGGATCGCCACGCCTGCCCCGCACTGCCGCTGGGGCGATCTGCGCTGGATCTGCCCACCCGACGGAAGCGGCGCCCTGAACGCACCCGCAGCTCTGGAATTCGCGCTGTGTGAAGCCATGGTCGAACTGGCCCGGGACCACGGCACCGCACACCACCTCGATGCCCCCCGTCGACACGCGGACAAACCCGCAGCGCCCCCTACGACCCGCGGCTCACAGATCCCGCATACGTGACCGGACAAGAGCACGTGGCCGGCCGAGCCTTCGAACGCTGCTGGCCGGTCCTGCGCCGGCTTGTCGGCGACGTTCAGCCGGCCGCTTCGATGCTCATCGGTGGCCTCGCCGACCCGCGGATGAAGATCGAAATAGAGGTGACTGCGCGGCGGCGCTTCCCGCCTCACGGGGCGCCATGAGCAATCTGTCGGAAGCGCCTGTTGCGCCCGTCGAAGGGTATGAACCCCTGGCTGTCTTCACTACGGTGCGAACCCAGGACCCAAACGGCTACAGCGAGGCCGGCGCCCGCTTAGAAGATCTGGTGAGGGACGTCCCCGGGGACCTGGGGATGGACCACGCGCGGACTCCCCGCGGGCTTGGCGTCACCGTCACCGTGCCCGCAGCCACCCTGTCACTGCCCGTGGAAAGCGTACGCGGGCGGGCTTGGCTCCGCCTCGCATACAGTTGCGGCGTTCCTCATACGGTGAAGGGCCGCTGTCGCAGGAACGGGTCGTTGGCCTTGCCGGTGACGAACAGCCCCGGACTCTGGTTCGGTGGCATTCTGCGGAGGATTTCGCGTTGGAATGACTTGTGTCCGCCGGTGAACTTGCCTTCGGCCCATACTTCGCGGAGCGTGCCGGTGAAGAGCCCGTTTTCCCAGCCGTCAGCGGCCAGTTGGTTGTCCGCGCAGGCGGAGATCAGCAGGACGCTTGCTGGCAGGTCGAGGGTGTCCTTCGGCTGCAGGTTACGCTGGATCGAGTCGTAGAGGGTCCTGTTCCGGTCGTACGTTTCGCGCTGCGTGTCTGGCGGCATGATCCGGGAGGTGACCTCGATCTTGTCCGGGTCGCGCGTCTGGTACTGCTCTTCCAACGCGTCCGAGGTGAGGATATTCCGCACTGCTCTGACGGCTGTTTCGCTGTGGCAGCAGTCGAAGTAGGCAGCGATGCGGACTCCTTCGGCGAACGCTTCAAATTCCTTGTACAGCTCATCGTCGATGAACTCGCGGTCGTAGAGGACGAGGGTCTCGTCGAGGCGGTCGGGCTCGTCCTCAGGCCCGTTCCTGTCGGGCACCTGGCCGCCGTGGCCTGAGTAGGTGAGGAGCAGGATGTCGCCTGGGGTCAGGATCCTGGCCGCCTCGCGGAGCCCGGCGGTCACGCTGTCGACTGTCGCCTCTGCCGTGAGCAGCATCGTGCGATCGTCGAAGCCGGCGTTCCTGGCGATCTCCTCCATGTCGCGGGCGTCGTTTTCGCAGGCGTTGAGTTTGCCGTCCCACCCGCCGTACTTGGTGGGGTCGACCCGGTTGAGTCCGATGTGGAGTGACATGCCGTGGGCCATGAGATGGTCTCCTTCCAAGCGGAGCGGATCCCCGAGCCTCAACTAATCACTCATTACATCCAATAGTATCTAGCACTGCCCCATATGGCGTCTCTTCGTGCTGTCGCGGTGCGTCCGGCTGTATGGCACGGTAGTGAGAGGAGTATGCCTATTCCTCCTGAGGACCCCTCACTCACTGGCGAGACCGTGAGCCGTCAGTCACTGGAGAATCGCAAGGGCTACGACGAGGACTTCCTTGGCTTCAAGGTGCCTCTGCCCCTGCCCGCGCAGAACGGTGTCGAGACGGTCGTCCTGCCCTACACGCACTTCAGCGTCGTTTTCCGTCCTGACCGGCGTCTCGCCGCCGCAACGGCCGTCGTCATCGACGGCGCGCAACTAGTGAAGATCGGCCGCGACGACGACTGGCAGTTCGACCCCCGTCTGCCCGAGAGCCAGCAGGCCGGACATCCGGTCTATGAGAACAATCCCCTGGACAAGGGACACATGGTCCGCCGCCTCGATCCCGTCTGGGGCGACAGGACGCAAGCGGCCACAGCCAACACGGACACCTTTCACTACACCAACGCCGCCCCGCAGATGGACATCGTCAACCAGGGCAAGAAGCTGTGGCTGGGGCTGGAGGACTTCCTCCTCGGCCACGCCAAGCTGTTCGAGCGCAAGCTGTCGGTGTTCACCGGACCGGTACTGGAGGATTCCGACCCCGCCTACCGCGGTATCAAGGTCCCCTTGCGGTTCTGGAAGGTCACCGCCTTCATGCAAAACGGCCACCTGGCCTCCACCGCGTACATCCTGGACCAAACGCCCGACCTGTCCCGTGACGCCGCCGCCCGGGCCTTGGCCGAAGCGGAGCGTGCTGGTGACCCTCCCCCGCTGGGAGCGTTCCGCACCTTCCAGGTGCCGGTCGCAGACGTTGCCGAGATCACACAGCTCAACCTGGGACCACTGCCCGACGCCGACCTGCTGCCCCGAGCAACGCGAGCCGCCCGCCGCTGGACCCAGCTGGAGTCGTATGACGACATCGTCCTGCCGGAGTAAGAACCGAAGGCAGATGCGTCCCCTGGTGCACAGACGGGGAAAGCCCCGCACGCGACTGGATCGCAGTCGCATGCGGGGCTTTCCCCGTCTCGATCCGAATAGCGGCCAAGGAGCCGCTGGAGCCCAGCGCTTCGACTCAGCCGGTCAGCAAGGAGAGGCAGCGGCCTTGGCGCGCGCCGGTACACCGTTCTGGCCTAGCCTGGTGAAAGGGGGTGACTCTCACCGGATGCAAGGCAAGGAGATCCGTGATGGGCAAAGTCGCCGCTGGAACCTTCAACACGTATCGAGCCGTAGCCGACTTCCAACGCGCCAAGGAAATCGCGCCAACAACCCCCTGAGCCGGCTGACCGCAGCGAGCCTCGGCGATCTGGGCTATCAGGTCGACCTCAACGGCGCAGAGCCGTACACGCTCCCGAACCTCCAAATCGCCCGATCCGGTGGACTCCTGCCACACACCGCACCCATCGGCGACGGCATCATCTGCCCGCAGTACCCACCCAGCTGCCTGCCGCAACTTCTAAGGTGCCAACGGTTTCTGGCCAGTAGGGATTGGTGCGAAGACCGCTTGCACTGGGGCTCGGCGCAAGCGAACCTTCGGTCTTCCCTTGAACGGTCTCGGGGGCGGTTCAGTTCCGCTCGCGCGGAGAGCAGGCGGGTGGCCGGCACAGGTTTCACGATCACGTCGCTTTACCTCCGCTTGCGCAGAGAGCAGTTCTCGTCCGAACCCGTCGCCACCGCCAGCTCCGGTTGACCTCCGCTCGAGCGGAGGTCAACCGAAGAAGTTGCTCGCATGGTTCGTCGCCCCGCTGAAGTGCGAGAACGTGCTCTCCGCGTGAGCGGGGGTGAACTGATTCCCTATTCGGTTCGGTGGCACCGGTGTGCGCGGCATCCTCCGTCCATGTGGTGCTGTCGCCTTCGGCGACGCGAAGACGACCGCGCGCTCGGCCGACGCAAGCCCGCGCAGCACGGCGTTGAGGCGCTCGTCCCCGTAGACCCCCGCCCGCAGTGCGCGCGAGCAGGTCAACGTCTGCGGCGACCAGGTCGTAACAGCGACAGTCCGCCAAGGTCGGCGTCCAGGGACAGCACCCGGAGACCTCAGGTTCTCGACGTTCGTTTCTGGTGACAGAAAAGCTCTACTAACGGGCCTTGTTTTCCGCTGTGTTCGGGTGGTTGAGGAGTTGGTTGATGAGTTGGGTGGTTTCTGCTTCGAGTGAGCAGCCGAGGCTTCGGTTGATGTGTTGGATGCGGGTGATGGCGGTGTGGAGTCCGGTGCGGTTGTTGCGTGCGGCTTCGAGGCGCATCCAGTCGCGGTAGAGGAGTTCGGCTGTGGGGTCGGTGTCGAGGCCGGTGGCGACGGCTTGGCGGGCGGCGGTCAGGTCGTGGTGAGGGCCTGGGGGGATGCGGTGGGTGGCCACGGTGTGGGCGACGTCGATGATCCGGGTAGTCATTTCCTGGGCGTGGGGTTCGGCCCAGGGCAGCGGCCGGCCGCCGAACGGCTTGCCGCGGACCAGTGCAAGTGCTTTTTCCAGGTCGGTCAGGCCGGAGGTGCCCTGCTGTAGTGCGGGTTCGGTGAGGTGGAGGAAGCGGGTCCAGTCGCAGCGCACGGTGGGGGTGAGCCGGTAAGGGTCTTCGCGTGCTTTGCGGCGCGGCACGTAGGGGTGGCCGGATGGGTCGCTGCCAAGGCAGCTGCGCAGGCCTTGCATGCGGGCGTTGAGGGTGCTGGTCGACCAAGGGCTGGCGGGGTCCATGTCGACACACAGCGTGTCCGCGCTGCGGCCGGGCCGGAAGTACAGCAGGGCGGCGAGCTGTGCCATTTTGGGGCCATGGCCGGTGCTGTCCACGCCTGTCACCTCGAGTGGCCCCAGCACCCGGATTTCCGGGGCGTGCAGGTCTGGCGCCTCGCCCTCTTCTGGTATCGCGGGCTCCTCGAGGCCCGCCCCTGTGGCGTCAGCCTCGGTCGCCATTGCCGTATTGGTGGGGTCCGCGGCGGCCGGTGACGCCCAGGCCGCAGCCAGCGCTGCTTCGGCGCCCGGTCCGGTTTCGTCGTCGTGCGGGGTCGAGGATGCGGTGGGGGCTGGGAGATGGAGCCGGGAGGGATCGGTGCCAGCGCCCAGCAGGGCTGGGAAGACCTCGCGGTTCACGTCCGTTGCTGCCGCCGGTGACGGGACCGAGGCGGCAGCCCCTGCCGCGGCAGGGGCTGTGGGCGCGGACGGCGGCGGCGACGCGTGCTCGGGCTGGCGCGTGCTGTCGAGCTCGTCCGGGACGTCCTGCCAGGGGCCTTCGGCGGGGTGGGGTGGCTGGGCGGACACCTTCAGCGCGGTGGTGATCTGGAGGTAGGCGGTGTGCTCCAGGCGCTGCACGGTGATGTCGGTGCCGGTGAATTCGAGCATCTGCGGGCCGCTGAGCGAGGCGTTGAGGATCTCCGCCTCGGGGAAGTGGGCAGCTGCTGTCGTCGCGGCGGCGATCAGAGTGACGGGCACCGTCCCGGCTCGAGAGAGCAGGTCGGCGAATTGCCAGGCGGTGTCCTCGTCCAAGGAGGTCGCGCACAGCAGTAGATACGGCTGGTGCCGGGTTTCGGGTATCTGGTGTGCTTCTAACAGGCGTTCGCTCAGGTCGCGCAGCGCGTGCGCGGGCTGGCGCATGTGGGTGATCCGTGCGGTGGGCAGCAGCTGTGGTAGGTCGTGGCCGAACCCTAGGGTGACGACTTCGACGTCGCTCGCCCACGGGCTCATGGCGAGCTCGAGGGCGATCGAGGTGCACACCTCGGTGATATGGACCGGGTTGCCGTCCAGCAGCAGCGCGGGCATCTGGGGGAGGTTGAGCAGCAGCAGGTCGCTCGTCTCGGTCATGCCGATGGTGACTAGTCCCGGGTACGGTGCGGGCACGTCGCGGGCGGCTTCCTCGTCCATGAAGACTGCGTTGGGGGGCAGGAGCCACCAGCCGTCCTTGCCGGGGACGAAGGGTGGCTGCGGCTCTGCGGCGAGGTCCTCGGGTAGCACCTCTATGGCGCGGGCCCCGATGCGGGCGGCCCGCATCGGCGGCAGGAGTCCGGCGTCCCCTTCCTGGAGGGCTACCTGGTGGGCCAGGGTCCGCAGCGCCAGGTCCAGGCGGGCGGCACTGGCGGGCTCGGCGGCTGCCGCCAACTGTGCTTCTGCCGGGGACGTCTCGGCTGCGATGGCGATCTTCTCGCCCGGCTTGCGGCGTCGGCGCTGCAAGGTTCTGCGCAGGGCGAGGGCGCCGGTGATGGCGGCGGCGAGCAGCGCGCCGGCCCCGAGCAGGGTGTGCAGGTTCAGCGGGCTGCCGGCCGGAGCTGTCGCCGGGGGCTCGGACATCGTGGTGGCGGGGGAGGAGGTAGCGGAACCGGAGGGTTCGGCTGGCTCCGACGGTGTGGCGGCAGAGCCCGAGGCGCCAGCGGTGGCCTCGGGTGTCGCGGACGCGGCAGCGGACGGTGAGGACTGGTCCTGCCCAGGCTGCTCGGCCGGGCGACTGGACGGCGCGCCGGGCGCCGACGACTGCGGTGCGGGCGCCTGCGTCTGGCCGGGCGCGGGTGCGGGTGTGGCCCCTGTGCTGCCGCCCGGAGTCCGCGTGTGGTCAGGGTTCTGCGTGGCGGTCTGGCTGGGCGCGGGCGCTGGCACATCGCCGGTGCTGCCGCCCGGGTTTTGCGTGTCGTCAGGGTTCTGGGTGGCCGGGGGAGTGGGGTGCTCGCTGCCGGATTCCTCACCGTGACCCTGGCCTTGCGAAGGCTGATCGGAATGGGTATCGGGCACGGTGACCTGCTGCCCTGGGTGGATGACGTCGGGGTCGGTGATCTCGGGCAGTCCGTGCGGCTGCGGCTTGCCGCGGCTGGCCTCGAACAGCTGCGGCCAGTCGTCGCCGTCGCCGAGCTCCGTCTCTGCGATCTTCGACAGGTAATCGCCGGGGTGGACCGTGACGACGTGCCCGCCCCCGTCGTCAGCCGGCCGGGCGCTGTCCCCGAGCTGAGTACGGGCATCTCCGGCGGCCGTAGCGGTCTCGGGCATCCGAAGCTGCCAGCCGGGCCGTAGGAAGCTGTTCGTCTGGAAGATGGTGCCGTCGGCCATCGTCCGTCCCTCGTTGAGATCGGCGATCTCCCGCCATCGCTCGCCATCCCCCAACTCGTGTTCGGCGATGGCCCACAAGCTTTGCGCCGGCCGCATCTCGCGCACCGTGTACGTACGCGATGCCGGCGTGCTCGCGGGGGGTGCGGGTGTCGCCTGGTCGGCTGGGGCGGTTTCCTGCGAAACCTGGACCGTGTGGCCCGGCACGCGTCCCGCCGTGGGGGCGGGTGCGGCCTGGGCTTCTGAGGCCAACGCCGAGCTCGTGGGCAGGAGCACCAGGATGCTGCCGATCAGCAGGGCCGCGGCGCGTTGTGAGGCGCTCATGCCTCGCGGGGCGTGCCAGGTGCGGCCCCTCAGCTGCGCGACCAGCTCGCGTACCGTGCAGTAGCTGAACTGTGCCCACCCGGTCCAGCCCACCGCGACAAGCACCAGCAGAAAGACGCTTCCGGTGTCCTGCCGGTCCAGCAGGTGGGTGAGGTCGTCATGGGTGGCAGCCCAGATGAGGGGGGTGGCCCAGGCCAGCAGCAGCGGCAGCCCGGCGATCGCGACGGTCAAGGTGATCAGGCTCAGCGTGGCTTTGAGGACACGGCCCAGGGTGTGGCCTGCCGCTGTGGCGGGGGAGCGGGTGGTGGTGTGCATCAGTGTCCTTCGGGAGCGGTGACGCCGTGCAGGAGGGTTGCCGTGCCGCGACCGGTCACGGACAGGGAGCTGATGCCGACCGCCGACAGGAACTTCGTGTCGTAGGAGCCGGTGACAGTGACCTCGAGGGTCTTGCCGTCGCCGGACACGCTGACCGTTCCGGTGGCGCCGGCGGAACTCAGGTAGGCCTGCGCCGCCGCGGCAGCCGCTTGGGGATCGACGGTGATCGCGGTGCCGTTGATGGCTTCGGCGGCCTCGATGGCCTGCCCTCCGGCCCGGGCGGCCTCGCCTGCGATGTAGTCGGCGCGTTCGGTGGCGCGCATCGTGCTGCCGCCGTCCACGGCGACGCCGATGATGCCGAGCAGCGCGACCACGCACACGGCGACGAACACGGTAACGCCGCCCCGGTCGTCACCGCGGGCCTGCCGCATCCGTTGAAGGATCATCAGCCGCCTCGCTGTCTGTACTGGTCCACTACCGAGGTCGCCGTCGAGGTGAGCGTCTTGACCCCGGGGACGCCCGGCAGCAGCAGGTCGGAGAGATTGACCGTGCAGGTCACAGTCGCGGTGATGGTGCCGACCTGCCCGACGGGCACGCTCAGGCCGCCGGTGTCGATGCGTACGGATGTCGACGCGCAGGTGATGCCCTGGTCGTCGAGGGACTGGGCGGCTGCGGCTTGTGCGGCCGTGTGGGCTGCGGCCGCGGTGCGGTGGAGGGATGCTTCCCGGGCCGCGTCCTGGGCTGCCGCGTCGATTTTCGCCCCGGAGGTGACGAGGCGGCCGCCGGCGATGGCCAGGCACAGGAGGATGATCAGCGCGGGGAGGATGATGGCCGCTTCGATCGCGGCACTGCCCTCATCGCTGCGCAACCTGTGGGCCGTGCGGGCCATGTCCGGCATGTGCTTCACCCCCCGGGGACGGTCCAGCGCTCCACCGGGCCGGACGCCGACTGCGTGACCGAAAGGCCCGGCAGACCCGGGATCATCGACAGGGCCGTGCCGGACACCTCAACCCGTACACGCTGCCCGTCGCTGCTGGCGGACACGCTGTAGCCGCTCAGGCTGTCCCCGGCGGTGCGTGCGAGTACCGCCCGCGCCTGGGCCGCACCGTCTGCCGGACTCGACTGGTAGGCACGCGCAGCGGTGGCGCCTTCGCGGGCGGCGGTCACGGCGATCTGCCGCGCGTAGTACCACATGGACGCCTGGATGACGGCGACCGTGGCGAGCAGCACGAACGGGAAGATGATCGCCATCTGGATGCTGCTGTCCCCGCGGTCGTCGGCCCATCTGCGCCCCCGCCACCAGGTGCTCAGCCGCTCGATCACAGCCCGTTGAGCCTGGCGTTGTACTTGGCGATCACGACGGCGATCGTTCCGGCGACCAGCACGGCGCCGGTGACGGCGGCCACCCAGATGATGACGGTCGTGATGGAGACGTCGCCGCGGTCCGGCCGGCGGGCGGCCTCCTGAAGGCCCTTCTGCACGCGCGCGGTCACCCGCAGGACGACCCTGCCGGCGCGCGCCCGGGCACGGCCTGCTCGGCCGCCCCATCCCGGCCCTTGTGACGACACGATGGTTGGGCCGGTGCGCGGGAGTGTGGCTGCCCAGCGTGCAGCGCGGCGGGTGCGGGCTGCGGTGTGCCTCATGTTCCCTACTCCTCTTCAGCGTGAGACGAGACGGTGTGGTCTTTCAGACGGTGAGCATGCGGATCACGGCGGGAAAGGCCATCAGCAGCATCACCAGGACGGCCAGCAGGGCTCCCGGCGCGGTCATCTTTTCGCTGGCCGCGTTCGCCTCGGCGGCCTGATGGGCCAGGAGTTCGGCATTGAGGGCCGCGGTGCGGGCGCGGAGCGCCTTGTAGACGGCGGCGCCGTCCGTGGCTGAGCCGCGCATGATGTCGGCGACGTCGTCCAGGACCGGCAGGTCGTAGGTGTGGGCGAGTTCCGTAAGCGCTTGATAGGGCGGGATCTTCTCCAACCGTGACCGACGCAGCGCGCCCTGCAGATACCGGAACGGCCAGCCCCTGCCGACCTCGGCGGCCTTCTCCAAGGCCTCGGCGGGGCCCGAGTCGGCGGCACGCTTGAGGGCGACCAGGTCGAGGTAGGCGGACAGGGCGTGCGCGAACTCCTCGCGGGCGCGCTTGGCCTGGTCGCGTACGGCGAGATCGGGCGTGATGAACAGCAGCACGGCGGCGACGAGCCCGACGCCGGCGGGCACGTAGAACGGCAGGCCCACCCCGGCGATGATCCACGGGATCGTCGCCATCACCGGGCAGAACAATCCCAGCGCGGCGAGCGCGACCTTCTTCAGCATGAACTGGCCCGGCCCCTGCCCGAGCAGGGCCAGGTTCGTCGCGGGCACCCTCACGCCCCAAAGCCGCTCGAGACGGGCCAGCAACCACCTCCCCCAGATCTCCTCGCGGTCCAGGTCCGGCTCGTCCATCGTCAACGCGGCCGGGGCACTGCGTTTGAGGGCCGGTGCCAAGGCGGGCTGGGGCTGCAGGAGTTCCCGGATCAGCAGGGCGACGCCGGCGCCGAGCGTGCCGCCGGTCACCACGACGGGGATCAGGTTCACGACGCGGTTCCTCCCGGCTCACGGACGGCAACCGTCAGGTCCGGCTCCTGCGCGGGCCCAGGCAGCCGGACGGTGCTCGTCGGGTCGGCGACCAGGAATCGGGGGATGCGGCGGAAGGAGCCCAACTGCCGCATCAGGGCGAGCACGCCGACGAACCCGGCCGTCAGGAAGGCGAGCACGAGCTGCCCCAGGAAGGTGGAGTACGGCTTCGTGTAGCTGGGCACGAAGAACCCGGCCCCCACCACGCCCACCGTGATGATGGTCATCCACCGCACGGTGGTCCGCGGCTTCGCCCGGTCCGCCTCGATGGCACGCTTGCGCGCGACCTCGTCCCGGACCGTGCCCGAAAGATCCTCCAAGGCCTGAGCCAGGCCCGGCCCGCGGTCGTTGACCGACAGGATCAGCGCCGCGGTCACCTTGTCGGCGGTGACGTCGTCGAGTTCCTCAGCGAACGCGCGAAGGGCCCCTTCCGGCCGCCAGCCCAGGCGCAGCCGGTCGGACAGGTTGATGATCTGTGGGGCGAGTTCGCCCGGCGCCCCTTGACGGCCGGTGATCATCGCCTGCTCCAGGCCCATACCCAGCCGCAGCAGTCCGGCCAGCCGCTGCGTCCACTCCGACAGCGCCTCCAGCCGGCCGATGCGGTCCTGCGCCGTCCGCGCCGGGCCGATCAGCCAGGGCACACCGACGACAGCCGCGCCGAGCAGCGCACCGCCGACGAAGTTCCCCGAGACCAGCCACACGGCGACCAACACCACGACGGCCGCGACGGCGAGGGTGCGGCGCCGCAACCGGGCGTCCTCGCTCTGGCTCTTGCCGCCGCGCAGCGACGCCTGCCAGCGCTGGAGCAGCGGAGCCCGGCGCGGTGCCGTGGTGCCCACGGCACCGGCCACGACACCGAGCAGCCCGCCGACCACCGCCATGCCGCACAGCAACCCCCACAGCAGCGTCATCGACTCACCCCCACCTTCAACGGCAGCGGCGCCGGCCAGGCCCCGTAGGACTCCTGCAGCAGCGAGGAATCGAAGCCGACGCGGCGCAGGTCGTCGATACAGCCCGGGTCCATCCGCGGCACCGCCCGCAGCTCCCCCCACTCGCGGCCGGGCGAGAAGACCTCGTTCGTGGCCGGCCGTCCCATCTCGCCGATCCCGGTCAGTTCCAACACGTGGGAGACGTAGCGGTGGCGGCGGCCGCCGATCCGGGTTTCGTCCGCCATGTCGACGTACACGATGAAGTCCAGGCCGTTGGCGGTCTGCCGGTAGGCGAGCTGCTCCGAGAGGTTCTCCTGGGCGAGCGCGTACAGCTCGGCGATCCGGTCGAAGACGATGTCCGGCCGCCGCGCATGGATGGTGCACAGGTTGCCGCCGGAGCCGTTCGTCAGCGCCTGCATCATGGCGACGACTTCGGGCCCGCGGACCTCGCCGACCACGATCCGCTCCAACGACATCCGCAGCGCGGGATGCATCAAATCCAGGAGCGTGACCTCACCGGCGCCGCGCCCGGTGACGTCCTTCTCCCCGTTGGACTCCCGCCCCACCAGAGAGACGACCTGCTTGTGGTAGCCGTTGGCGTGGGCGAACAGCTCGTCCTCGGTCTGGATGGTCGCGAACCGGCACTCGGGGTCGAACTCCTTGAGCATCGCCCGCATGAGCGTGGTCTTCCCGGCCTTCTGCTTCCCCGCGATCATGATGTTCTTCTCCGCGCGCACGGCGGCGCCGAGGAACTCGCGCAGAATCGGGTCGATGGTGCCCAGGCGGACCAGGTCGTCGAGGTTCGCGTGCGAGACCCGGTGTCGGCGGATGACCGCATACGTCATCGGTCCGAGCCCGGTTACGGCCTGCAGGCGGGAGCCGTCCTCGAGGGACAGGGCGAGAGTGGGGCTCGCGGTGGAGATGCTCCGCTCACTGTGCCCGGATCCCCGGGCCAACTCCCGCAGCAGCTCCAGCAGTTCCTCTTCCGACTCGGCGATCGGACCGACCCGGCGGCGCTCACCCTCGCCGTAGTCGAGCCACACCTCGTGCGGGCCCTGGATGATGATGTCCTCGACCCGCTCATCATCCAGATACGGCTGCAGGCGGCCAGCCCGAAAGAGCAGGTCATACACAGCACGCCGCAGCGCCTCGTCCTCCCGCGGCGTCATCGCCTGAGCGTCCGACCACAACGCGACCGCCTCAGCGATCCAATTCAGACAGCGCTGCTCTTCGCTCGCCCGGTCCATATCGGGCTTGGTCTTGAGCAGCTCCTCTCGCTGCCTGGCGACCTGGGAGGCAATGTCCCGGGCCACCCGGTAGTCGACAGCGACGTCAGGAGCCGCCGCGCCGAGCACCTGAGTACTCGAGGCGGCACCGGCCGGTGCCATCGCACCGCCGCTCTCGTCCTCCCTTTGCCGTGGCAGCGGCGCCACCGTGGGATCGGGATGCAGGGGCTTAGCTCGCACGAGTCACCTCCCCGCCCGCCGCGTAAGGTGCGCGTGGATCGAGGCGGGCCCGGCGCATGGCGGCCCGCTGGAGGAGCAGCGTGCTGCCCGCTCGGGCGGCCTTCATCAGCGCAGACCTGGTGAAGTGGCGCGGCTGCTCGATGCCGTCGGACAGCACACGCGCCTCCTTCGGCACATACGGCAGGGTGGCGATCACCGGCACCTGCAACACCCGCTGCACCTCACCCGCGGGGTACGGGCCCTCGTCGATCATCAGCACGCTGACCTCTCCGACGCGCTCTTCCAGTGCGCGCACCCGCCCTTCGGCTGCCTGCAGGCAGCGCAGGGTGTTGCGAACCACCACGAACGTGGCGTCTGCCTGCTCAGCCAAAACCCCGCAGGGCCCGAACGCGCCGCAGCGGCCGAGGTCGATGAGAACGTCATGGCCGCTCTCGGCCTCGATGCCGCGGAACATCTGCGCGAGGATCTTCCACACCTGACCCAGGCTCGCCGACTGCGAGGGGTCGGTGATGCCCGGCAGCAGCAGCCGATCGCGTGGTGACTCCTTCGTACTGTCCTCGCTGCTCAGGTCGATCAGCTGCCGCCAGAAGGCGTCGCTGAACTCGCCCTTGCGGGCGGCGACCGAGAGGTTGCGCAGCCCGTATCGGTCACCGAGCGTGCCCTGCAGCAGCCCGTGCAGGACGGCACCACCATCCGGGTCACACTCAGCCAGGACCATCCGCCGGCCCGCCTCCAGCGGCCACGACAACAACAGCGCGAGCGCGCTCGTCGTCACCCCGGGCGCCCCACTGCAGCCGGCGAGCGCGATCACAGTCATCAGCTGCCGTCCGCGGCCGCGAGGACCAGGTGCAAAGAACCGGCCGCCTCCCACACGGCGGCCGTGGGACCGTCAGCGGCGGACGTCGCGACATCGACGACCACGATTCCCGTACCCGGGGCGGCATCAGACGCCTTCACCACCCGGCCCTCGATGGTCGGCGCAGCAGCCTCGGACGCCTTACCGGTATCCGCCGTTCCCTGCGCCGGGACGTGCACCAACTGAACCCTCTGGCCCGGCACCAGCTCGGTGGCCGGAATCTGCTTGGGCTCCAACCCGATCGGCACCAGCTGCTCACCCGTCTTCACCAGCGAGTCCTTCGTCACCTGCGAGGGGGCGAGCAAGGAACCGGGCTTGAGCTCCACGGCGGCCCGCCTGCCAACCACCGAATTCAGGTCCTTCGAGCGCACCGCCTTGACGGCCGGGTCCAGGGCGATGGATGCCTTGCCCAGGTCGTCCTCGGTGAGGACCTGACCGACCTGGACGTCGCGGACCACGGTCACCACATCGGTGCGGTCGCCAACCTGCAGCAGGAGCACAGCAACTCCGGCGCCCCCGGCGGCGATCAGCGCCAGCGACAGGGCGATGACGCCTGGTCGTCGCCTCCGGGCCGACACACGGGGCGGACGTACGGGCCCACTCACCCTTTCCTTCTGGGGGACGCCATTCGGAGCTGTGTCTAATTGGGTCTTGCTCACCGTTCCGTCCTTCCGGTGGCTCTACCTGACGACTTGGACTTCGCCGACCGCCACCTGCACGTTGGTCTGCCGGACCTCGGTGAGCTGGCCGGCCTGCCCGCCGCCCTGCCAGTCGATCGTCCAAGTCGAGGTCGCGGTCACCGGGAACCTGCCGCCCTGGGCACCGGCCGAGGTCTTGGAGTACACATGTCCGCAGGTCGGCGACGGGGCCATGCCCTCGGTCGATGTGTAGGGGGTACCGGGGCCGTTGCACGTCACGCTGGCGCCATCCCCCATCTGCCACACGATCTTCGACACCTTCGCGGTCGCCGTGACCGTGATTCCGCCCGCCGACGCCGAGGCGGTGTTGGGCCCGTAGGTCGTGGCGCTCTGGTTAACCCACATCCACATCGGAACACCCACGGTGTACTTCCCGGACCTGCGGGGGCTTGCGATGTCCGGGCCAAGCAGCGTCATCGAGTCGACTGCTCGCTGTGCCAGGACAGCCGGGTCGACCGCCTCTTGCTCGGGCGGATCAGCCAGCCACACCAGCCGAACGATGGTGTTCCCGTCGACGTCCCCCCAACCGCATGTCTGCTCGTACACGGCCCCGTCACCGGGCTTGTGGCCGTCCCAGTCCGCGCTGGCGGCTGGTGGCTGCGGGTCTGCGAGTTTGTATGTGCAGACCGCTTTATCGGTGTCGTCATCGTCAGACGAGCCGCTTGCACCTGTCCCGCCCGTACTCTCGCTACTCCCTGCTTGGCCGCCGCCCTGGCCGGGAACGTTGACCTCGACCTCACAGGTATACAGGGTGCAGTTGATACCGCTGTCGCCGTCGGGGCCGTCCTTCGCGTGGCTGGTCACGGGGATGGAGAGCGTGACCAGGACGGTTGCTGCGGTCATGGCGATGCGACGCGTCAGCATGACTTCCCTTGGGGCTCATCGCTGGTGACGCGCCACCCCTCCGGGTACTTCTCGACGATGCTGAGAATCCGATACTTCGTCAGCCGGTTTGCCGGGAGGGACACCGGCTTCTTGGTCTCGGCGTCGACGGTCTGCCACTTGGAAATGTCCAGGCAACTGCTGACGGTCGCGTTGGGAATCTTGCCCGTGACTTTCACTTCGGTGATCATCTGGTCGGTGAGCGCGACGCTGCCGGTGTTGATGTTGCCGCGGTCGTGAGAGCGCTTGGCGTCTGTCTCGGCGTTCGTCAAGGCAGCCGCTGCGGCGAACTGATCAAGGTGCGCGCTCTTTCCGTTCCGGTCCCCGTAGAGCTTCTCCATCTCCCGCCAGTAGGACCGATACGTGGCGATCGCTTCCTTCTTCACCGTGTCCTCCGCGTCAGCGGTGGCAGATGCAGTAGAAGACTGCGTGACACGCGGTGATTCGCTCACCCCCTCATACTTCTTCCCGGCGGATGAGCTGCACGCGGTCAGAGCAAGCGCAGCGCACAGGGCGATGGTGAAGGCGGCGACCTTTCGAAAGTGAACAGAGGAACGAGGTATGTTTACGCGACGTTTCACGATGCCTCCCCGCGGCGCGGTACGACATGACCGCTGCCGGAGCCGCCGACAGGCAGCAGTCCAGTTCCGCGGCCTGGTCCGGCTGCGGTGACGCGTTTGCGTGATCGCAAGGTTACGCATATGTAGTCAACTTCCCAGCTCCATTTCTCAGTTCACTCGCACCGCTTGAGTCGCTTCCGATCACTTCCGGAAGTGGATGTCGATGTGTGGCTCCGTGTCTTCGCTCGCCGCGCCCGCACACCTGCAGGAGGGCTGGGTGCGCCTCATGCCTGCTGCCGGGCACGGGGCCACACCGTGACCGGTCGCCGTAGAGGGTGCGCGCCGATCACGGGTAGTGGCCGCGCGTCACGCCCGGGTGGGTGACGTTGAGGTCGCTGCTCCGCTGGATCACACAGCGCTCCCGAGGTGCGTGATGGCCGCGCCCGGATGGGCCACTCTCACCCGGCATCGGTTCCGCACTGCGAACTTCACCAAGCGTCTGAGGCATGTGACGTCCCCCAACGTCCGCACACGACTGAGGAGCTTTACGGGTGGAGCTCCTGTTGCAGGAAGTAACGTAGATGTTCGCGTGAGCAAATTTCAAGGGGTTTCCGGATGGAGTTGCAAGGCTGCGTCTGTCCGGATCACGTCCGGGGGAGGGGGAGCTGCGGTCGCGTGGCTGGGTGGGGGTCACTCGTACTCCTTGTTCGCCGCAGGTCCGGGGGCGGGGGTGGCGAGGGAGTGCTGGGTGAGGAAGGCGGCGACGCGGCCGATCTGTTCGGCTGCGCGCTGGGTGAGCTGATGAAGGGGAAGTGCTCCGGCGTTCGTGAGGGCGGCCTGTTCCAGGGCGGGAACCTGCCGTGGGCGTGCCTGGGCGGCGAAGATGGCGTCGAGGTGGGGTCCGCGCAGCTGGACGGGCCCTATTCGGCGTCCGTGGACGTTCAGGGACACGTAGTGCTCGAACCGCTGCATGGTGGCTACTCGGTCCGGGCTTGGGTCATCGCCCCACTCGGCGGTGATGGGGGCGATCGCGGATTTGGACCCGGCGGTGGTGGCCAGTGTGGATGCGTTCTGCATCAGGGACAGCCGCACCGGTGACGGCAGGCGTGCCAGCAGTTGGGTCATGCCGTGGACGTGGCACCTGTACTTGCGGAAGTCCTCGAACATGGCGGCGATGGTCTCTGGCGCCGCGCCTGTCAGGGTAATCAGTTCGTCGAAGTAGGGGCGGAACGGCACGCGCCTGCCTTCGGGAATGTCTCGCCGGGAGCGCACGGCCCGTAGCAGGTCTCGGGCGAGTAGGGCGGTCACCAGCCGGTCGGTGGGGCCGTTGCCGCCTGGGCAGACCCAGACGACCATCCGGGAGTCCATCGCGGCGCGGATGTCGTAGACGCCGGTCGACTGGCCGAGGAAGGCGCGTGTGACGGGGTTGGCGGCCAGCCGGGCGATTGGGTTGAGGACCACGGCGAACGCGTCCGCCGGCAAGGTCGGGAAGACCACCTGCCACCAAGAGCGGGTCTCCTCGTTGAGACGGTCGGTGACTGCGGCGAGCGCTGCCGTGCGGAACGCGGGATCCGTCAGCAGTGCCCTGATGTGGAAGATCGTGGCCTGGTCCTCGGGGCGGCTGGCCTGGCAGGCGGCCTCGTTGACGGCGATCAGGACGGCCAGCGCGGCGGTGAGGATGGTGATCGCCCGGGGTGCGGTCGCATCGTCCCAGGCCAGTGCGGTGGTGTAGGCGTCGGTGATGCCCTCGACGACCTCGTGCGCCGCCTGCCCGTGGTGCATGGCGAGCGGATTCCACGAACTCAAGTACGGGTTGGTGCCGAGGGCGTTGAGATCGATGAGCGCGATCCGCGGCATGACGGCCTCGTGCGCGAGGAACGGGGTGGCGCGGGGCCAGGAGTCTCGGTGGGGGTCGACGAACAGCAATCCGCCCCCGGCATGAGCCCAGCCGATCGCCTGCGCCAATGCCCGCTCGGTCTTGCCGCCGCCGGCCTTGCCCACCCCTACCTCGAACAGGGTCTCCTCGGCGTAGGTGGCGACCAGGCGCTCGCGGCCGTCCGGGCCCCGGTAGATCCCCTGCAGCAGCAGCCTCGGATCGCCGAACTGGAACGTCGGTAGGTCCGCGGCGAGCACCGGCAGACGGCAGTGCATGGTGGGTGGCTTGAGCAGGCCCGTCAGCTCTTCCAGGCGCACCCAGTTGGCGCGGGGCGGCTGGCAGTGCCCCAGATCCCACCGGCGTTCGAACCCGCGTCTGGTGGGCCAGTGGTCGGCGCCGATCCGCCAGGGTCCCAGCTGCCATCCACGCATGGCCCACCTCGAGCGGCCACCGAACACGTCGAGGCTGGCTTGGAGTTGGGCGAGCCGGGCTTGGGCGCGGCCCTCGGTGTTCGAGGCGCACATGACCAGCAGCTGCACCCGCACCAGGTGGTCGTCGTCGGCGAGCTTGCCCAGTGCCTCGGCTGGCTCGACCCGGCGGGGTACCGGCGGCATCACCAGCCGCCGTCCGGTGCCCGCGGCGGGCTTGTCGCTGAGCAGCTGCTGCAGCTGCCAGGTCAGGGAGTCCTCGATGCCGCCGGCATCGCGCCGCAGCCAGCGTGCGGCCCGCTGGGCCTCCCGGTGCTCCGCCCGGCGGGCGGCACTCATCAACTGAGTCCGGCGTGCCCGCAGCGCCCATTTGGGGGCGCGATGGATGTCGAGTCTGATCTCGGCGAGGTCGCCGAGTTCTGCGCGTAGGTCGGCGACGGCGTCGACGAGCGGCTGCAGCGGGTCGGGGATGAGGGGGACCTCGCGCAGTGGGGCGGTCGGCTTGCCGCGCAGGACGAACTCCGCGCGGACGGTGTGTGTCCGTGGCTTGTCGGCGATCGGCCGGGCCCGGTTGACCGTGACGTCCGGCCCGAAAGGCGTGATGGACAGCAGTCGCTGGCCGCCGGCCGGGCCCTCGATCCGGTAGCGCAGCGGGCTGGAGCCGTCGGAGCGCAGCCGGATCTGCACGGCCTTGGCCCGGCGGGGTGCCCACCAGGGCATCGCTGTGGAAGCGCGGGCGAGCTGGACGCCGCGGCGGAAGATCTCCTCCAGGCCGGGGTCGAAGTGCCGGCTGGCCACCAGCTCCAGGGCCATCCGTTCAGCCGAGGCGCGCGCCGCCAGCCGGCGCACCACCATCTCGCAGACCCCCCAGGCCACCGCCATGGCCAGGGCCGGCAGGTACCAGTGGTCGTAGAGCCAGGCGGCGGCGTCGGCCAGGCCGGAGACCACGCCGATGACCTGACCTGCGGCCAGGTGATCGGCCGGGTCTGTCAGGTAGGGGGCTGCGCAGTCCACGTCGCTGCTCCTTTCTTGTTCGTGCGGGTGAAGAACCAGTCGGTGATGCGCAGGTCGGTGAAGGTGCCGCCGCGGTCCTGGCCTGCCCACACCAGATGCACCACCGCCTTGTTGCGTCTGCCGTCACGCCGGGCGATCGCGGCCTGGATGCGGAAGCGTGCGGTGGCGAACGCCGGGGCCACCGCGTAGCCGGAGTCGTCGAAGACCGAAGGCCACTTCGCGCGGCCAGTCCCGGTGGCGTCCGCACGCAGCAGCGCCCGACCGGCGGCGAGCAGCTCCCGCTCGTCGTCGGCGGGAAGGTCAGCGGGCCAGGCCGCCTCCAGGTTCTGCTGGACGACCCGGTCGCCCGCCACCCCCTCGCCGTGTGCAGGCACAGCTGATACCACGGACGGCGCCGGCACGGCGTGCGTCGGGGAGGCAGCCGTGCCGGGGTGAGGTCCGTCGGCGGGAGGCGGGGCAACCGCCGACGAGACATCCGTGGGAGCGGGCGCGGAGGAGGCATCCACGCCGCCCTGTGCGGACGACGCCGTCCCCGGAGTCGACGCCTCCCCTCCGGCCGGCACACTCAGCAGAGCCACACCTGCGACGGTGAGCAGGACCGTACTGAATAGCAGCAGGCGCGGCGAGCGCGAGGTGGTGGTCATAGCAGCCGTGCACCTCCCGCATAGCCGGACATCGCGTGGACGGCGTCCAGGCGCACCACGGCGCCTGGACGCGGGGCGTTCACCATCTGCCCGCCGCCCAGGTAGATCCCGACGTGGTAGATCGTTGAATTGCGTCCGGGTGCGGTGGCGTAGAAGACGAGGTCACCGGGCTTGAGGGCGCCGGTGCCGAGGCCGGCGGGGATGCGCCGGCCGGCTCCGGCCTGGGCGGCCGCGGTGCGTGGCAGGTGGATTTCGGCCGTGGCGTACGCGTAGGTGGTCAGCCCCGAGCAGTCGAAGCCCTTGATACGCGCGCCGCTCTTGCCGCTGGGCGAGCAGCAGATCCCGTACGACGCGCCGCTTCTGTCGCCGCCGCCCCACGAGTACGGGACACCCCGCTGGGACAGCGCAGCCTCGATGACGGTGCGGACCTTTCCCGTGACGTCCTTCAGACCCGGGTTCGTAGCGGCCACCGTGTACTGATCGATCCACCCCACAACGTCGGCGACGTACTCGCTGGAGTGGTTGTACTGCCAGATCGCGGCCTTCAGCTGCGACCGCTTCGTCAGATCACGACCGTCTCCGCACAGGTAGATCGCCGCGCCGAGGGCGGCGTCGTCAGCGTTGTGCGGGTCGGCGGTCCTGTCGCCGCCTGCGTCCCTGCCGATCCGCTCCCACGTGGAGGGCAGGAACTGGAAGGGGCCGACGGCGCGCTCCCCGTTCGCGATGCCGTCCCATGTGCCGCCGTCCGTGTCGGGGAAGACAGTGGTGTTGCCGCCCTGGCCGGACCCGTTGAGGAGTACTCCGTAGATCTTCGGGCGGATGTCGCCGCCTGCGGAGATGTTCCGTCCGACGGCGTGGTTGGATTCGGCCTTGGCGATCCCGGCGAGGATCGGCCAGCGCATGCCCTGACACCTTGGCGAGTACTTTCCGACCTGCTGGACCGCGTTCTTGTAGGCGGTCAGCATCCGGGCAGGGATGCCGGCGGCGCTGCCGCCGCCGGCGATTCCGGTGCCGTCCTGTGCACCCGCCTCCAGTGCGACGTACGCGCTGAACGCGTTGCCCACCGGCGCGGCGCAGCACACGGCGGCGAACATCAGCAGCGCCACCATGCATCCCCACCGCCGCACCCGGCGACCCGGCGGCTTCATCCGTCGTCACCGTCCTGGTCGTGCCGCCGCGCCCGCTGTTGACGCAGACGTTCGGCGTCGGGGGCTGTGCGCCGCATCAGCTCCTGCATCCGGGCCCGCGCTTCTTCACGGGTCCGGCCCCGAGCACCTCCGCCCCCGGGGAGAACGGTCCCGCCGGGATCGGGCCGCGGCCGCGGCGCAGCCCCGTCTCGGCGTGGGAGCCCCGAAAGCGAAGGTGCTGCGGAGCCGCCGGTCGGGGGAGCGGGGCGGGCGGGAGCAGAGCTGCCACCTGACGCACGGCGGGAGGGTGGGAGAGGCGCAGGCGTTGCCGGGCGGGGGGAGGGCGCGGGTGTGGCTGTGGTGGGCAGGCGGCGGCCGGCGAAGGGGCCGGGTCCGCCGTTGTCGCTGTTCTCCCGCAGGACACCAGCCATGTGGCGCCCGGTGTCAGTCCAGGCCCTGCCGTCCTCGCGGATGGTGTTGCCCCATACCCGCACTTGCTGGCGGGCGTCCTGGGAGTAGCGCGAGCCCTGTGACCGGGCTCGCCGGACGCCTGCCGGAAGACCGGCCGTCACCCCGTACGCGGCTCTGCCGCTGCGGTTGAGGATGCGGTACCCGCGGAATCGGACGAGCCGGTTGTGGGCCCGGGTCGACAGCAGTGGGCGATCGCTGTTCTGGTCGTGCAGGACCTGTCCGGTGGTGCGGTCGACGACCTGTCCTTGGGTATTGCGGTACCGGTCGGCCGGCCCTGAGGGCCGGTGCGGCCCTGTACCGCGGCCTGAACCACCGTCCCCGCCGCCCGACGGACCACCCCCGCCCCCGTATCCGCCCGCGCCTGTGTCGGGGTCGCTTTCGGGGGTGGGCTTACGCCACTTGGCCAGCTGCTCGTTGTCCGGGCGGCGGCCGATCAGCAGCCAGTGGGCGCCCTTGGCGCCGAGCCGTGCGCCCAGCCCTCCAACGGCCGTGGCCGCGGTGAGCGGGGCCAGGCCGCGCCGGGCTTCGGCGGTGGCATCGGCGAGGACACGGCCGGTGTCCACGGGCATGCCTGCGCCGTCGAAGACCGAGGTGAGTGCCCCCATCAGCCGCTGCCGGGTGCCGAGCATGCCGAATCTGCCGCCGCCCCCGCGGGTGAGGGTGCGCAGCCCTGCGCCGTATCCGCTCATCGTGGCGGGGGAGTTCAGGGCGAGCGCGGCGCCGAGCTCGGAGGTGTCGCCGGGCATGTGGGTGCCGCCGACCTTGGCGTAGCGCATCCGCAGGGCCATCCGCCGGCCGAAGGCGGTGATACCGGTCAGCAGCCGGCGGTGTCCGGCCGCGCCGGCGATGGCGAGGACGTCGATGAGCAGGATCCGCTCCACCATCAACTGCGGGCCGTCGGTGATGGTGGCGTCGACGGCAATCCCGAAGAACGGGATGAACGCACAGACACCGACCACGGCCAGGACGGCGATGCCCCACAGGGACAGCCACTTCCACACGCTCTGGCGCGGGGGACCGGGCAGCATGGCCGCGATGAAGGTGACGCCGCCGACGGCTGCGGCGGCAGCGCAGACGCCCTGGGTTGCGACCAGCACGATCGCGCTGGACAGCAGCATGCCGCAGATGAACAGGGCGGCGATCAGCAGCAGAAAGGCGCCGCCCAGGCGCCACCAGGTGGGCTTTTCGGCGTAGGCGGCGCAGGACTTGCCGACCGGGCCGGCCTTCTTCATGTCGGCGAGGAACGCGGCGAACGCCTGGTCCTCGTCGGTGACGATCGCATGGGAGGCATCCAGGAGCTGCCCTCCGGGTGTGAGGTCCGGCAGATCGGTGCCGCCGATCGGCGTCGGCCCGTCGCCGTCCTGCTCGCAGTACGCCTTGGCGGGTCCCTTGATCCCCTCACAGGAGTCCTTCGTGGCTCCCCGGCTGCCGGAGGCGGGCAGGTACCTGCCGGTGACCCACTTCAGGTGGATGGCGTAGGCCTTGCGGTCGGACGTCTTGGCGGGGTCGAGGATGCGCCCGTACTGCAGGAGCATGTACGGCTTGACGATCACAGCGTTGGTGATCGAGTCCTGGATGGGGCGGGCCACCTCTGTCGAGGAGACGGGTCCTTGCCCTTCACGTTGCAGGCAGATGATCTCGGCGTTGCCGGCCATGTCGGCACAGGGGTCGTGGCTGGCGAGTTTGCCGCCCCAGTCGTGCGAGTTGACGCTGTCTCGGGCGACCCGGGCGGCCACCTGCTGGGCTTGGCCTAAAGGGCCGTCTGTGCCGAGCAGGGTGTCGGGGCGGATGAGGGCCGAGGCGGCGATCGCCCCGATGAGCAGGGTGAGGAAGATTTCGCCCAGACCACGGCCGATCCGCCCGCGTACGATCATGAAAGCGGCGAAGACGAACGCCCACGCCAGCAGCAGCCCCTTCAGCCCCAGGGTGTCGACCACCACGGCGTCGTAGGTATCGGCGGCTGTCTGCGCGGGGCGGGTGAGGATCTTCAGCAGCGGAAACCGGAAGGCCACCTCGATCGCCCACCCGGCCAGCCCCACCAGTAGCCGGATCAGGGTGAACAGACCGCTGAGCGCGAAGGCCAGGGCCTGCCTCTTGAAGGCGACGATGGAGCCGCCGGAGGCGTTGAGTTCGTACCCGTCGATCGGCACTCCCTCGGAGGAGGTGATGTTCAGCGGGGCGAGCAGGTCCGTGGTCTCGCTGCTATTGGCGGCCGCGTACACGACTTGGCTGTTCACCATCAGGAACACACCGGTCAGCAGCACGACGGAACCGGCCGAGCGCAGCCTCGCGGGGTCCGGGCGGAACACGTCAGCGCCGCCTTCGCCCGGCGCCGGACCGCAGCCGCCACACCACTAGGGCGACGGCACCGGCGGCCGGCCCCCACGTTGCACCGGCACCTGTGGTCCGCGGCCTCAATGCTGCGCCGGCACGTGTGCTTCCCTGCCCCCCTGCTGCATGGGCCATGTCCTGGTGCTCAGCGGAGGTGGTGGGGGTGGCGGCGCGCTCGGTGTACTCCCTGGCCTCGCCAATGGTCACGGTGCAGGAGTCCTGGTATGTGGTGCCGTGCGGCTGCCGGAGGCGAAGGCTGGTCCGCTCCCGGGCCATCAGGCGTCCGGCACGCAGGCGTCCGGCGCGCAGGCTCCGACGGCGAGAGGTGAGCGGGCTTGCGGCGACGGCGACGGTGAGGTGGCTTGAGGCGGCGCCGGCGTGCCGGGCGCGGTTGGAGGGCGATGTGGTCATCCGGGGTGCTCCTTGGGGCGGGCCTCCACGGCCTCACCGGCGAGCGGCTCCGGCACGGAGTGCGAATGAGCGCTCGGACGGCGTCCGGGCGTGGTGGTGATGGAGGTGGTGATGCGCGGGATGCGGGGGATGGAGACTTTGACGCGGCCGGTGTTCTGGCGGGGGCAGGTCAGTAGGAACTCGCCTTCTCGGCCCTTCTGGCCCACGGGGGAGAGGCCGGTGGTCACCAGCCGCACCAGGGCGTCGTCGTTCGGATCGAGCTCGACGAACTCAAGTCCGCGTCGGGCGCGTTCGCGGTCGGTGGTGCGGGCGAGCGCCCGGTAGGCCATGAGGCCCCGGTCTGGGCCGAGTTCGGCGGCGTCGTGCGAGCCCGCCAGGAGCCCGGCGCCGTGTTTGCGGCCGTCGTGGAGTAATTCGTGGACCAGGGCGGTGCCCTCGGCGGACGAGGTCAGCCAGTACAACTCGTCCAGGACCACCTGCGTGAACCGTAGAGGGTCCTCGAAGGCTGTCTGCCGGGCGATCGCGGCGATCAGGTAGAGCACCGCGCGGCCGATCAGCGCTTCCAGCGGCTGCTGGTGCAGCACTTCGGGCTTGTCGAACGCCTGCTTGGGAGGCAGTTTCAGCCCGGTCGTGGTGATCACGATCATGTCGGAGGTGCTGGAGGCGTCCAGCCGGACCGGCGGCAGGCTCGGGTCGAAGACCATCCGGGCCAGGGAGTTGGTGGCGACGACGCGGACGAGTCCGGCGAGGGTGGAGGCCGCGTCCTTTCGCGTGCCCACCTCACGCCCGGCCATCTCCTCGAGGACTTCAAGGACGCGGTGCATGGACGGCTGCTGGGCGGCGGCGGCCTGTTCGACGGCGTGGTGGAGGACCTCGCCGGATGTGCTCATCGGGCCGATGCCGAGCTGCAGGGTGAGATAGGACAGGGCGTAGTGCCGTCCTTCGGGCCCGGGGAACAGGCGCAGCGGGTCGATGGAGACCTCGGCCTGGGCGGCGTCGATGATTTGCACGCGGCCCTTGGCCGCGGTGCGGGCGAAGGTGGCCCATTCGCGGAGGGGGGTGCGGTCGATGCAGATGGCGCAGCCGCCGCGTGCCCACACCGCTTCCGCGATCAGCTTCTGCAGCACGCTCTTGCCCGCGCCCAGGTCGCCGACGATGCCCATGGAGGCGGAGGCGTCGACCTTGGGGGCGTCCGCCACGTTGATCATGACGGGGCGGGTGGTGCCGCTGTCCAGGTCGATGCCGAGGAACATCCCGTTGGGGTCGCCGACCTGGGCGGTGGTGAAGGCCCCGGACAGTGCCCAGTCCTCACTGGTCTGGTGCTGGGTGAACTCCCGGACCATCCCGGGCCGTACGGTGCCGGGCAGGCTGAGGGTGAACAGGGCTTCCTGCAGGCCGGCCGGGCGCACCGCGCGGTAGTCGGCGCCGCCGAGCAGCGCGGTGAGCGCGCGGGCCCGGGCGTCGCAGACGGCGGCCGTCGGTCCCCACACGGTCAGCGCGGTGACGGACTGAACCTCGACCTCGACCGAGGTACGCGACAGACGGGCATCCAGCTCACCGAGGTCGCGGGCAGCCTCGGTCAGCGAGGCCGGAATGCCGGTGGGGCGGGCGTCGTACTGGTCGGCCTGGTCGATGAGTTCGTTCTTCTTGCGCCGCACCTGCTCGCGGGCTTTCTCCGCGGGCACGAGGGTGAGGTCGACGGTGTAGTCGACCGGAAAGTCGAGCATCTCCAGCTGGGCGAACAGGTCCGCGGCATCCTGGCTGACCGCGGGCGGACACTCGGCCAGCACCAACTGTGCCTGGTAGCCGACTCCTGCGTCGGTTTCGATCTGCAGCCAGCGCCGCCCCAGCGGCGAGCCGGTGTTCACCCGCCACCAGGCCCTGCGGCCCGATCGCCTGATCCGGCCCCCAGTCCTGAGCTGGTCGACGTCGTCGAGTTCGGGGTCGATGCCTCCTTCCTGCAGTCGGGCCTGGCCAAGGTCGGCGTAGCTCGGGGAGCGCAGCCCGGCGCCCCGGACCTGTCCGCCGTACAACTTGCTGGTCTCGGCTTCGGCGAGCAGGGGTTCGGCGAGGCCGCGGTTCAGGGCGTGCTGGATCATCCACACGATCTCCGCCGGGCGGGCCGGGCGAAAGGCGATGCCGCCGGCGAGCGCGGCCTCCACCCGCAAAGCCTGCTCGCGGTAGCCGGTCACCTCGCGCCGTGCGACCAGTGCCGGGCGCATGCCCAGCGTCGGCGCCATTTCGGCCCACGCCGCTGCGAATGGCGTGAAGATCTGCAGGCCGCCTGTCTCGGTCTGCAACGGAACGGCCAGCCACAGGGTGCGGCGGTGCATCTCCTGGTCGTCCAGCAGCTGAAGGGTGGCCTCGACGTTCTCTACCCACGGGTGCGGCCCCGCCTCGGGTGCCTGCTCGGCCGGCTCGAGGCCCTCGATCATCTTCAGGGCGATCTCGCCGGGGTCGACCTGCGCGCACAGACCGAACAGCCGCGGCGCCCCGGTCAGCGACCGCACCAGGTGCGTGATCTTTGCGAGCTGTTCGTCGCGCACCGCGGCGGCCACGTAGGTGCCCTGGACACTCTCCTCACGGCGGCCCTGCGCGTCCGGACCAGGGTGCAGGCGGTAGATGGCCCACACGCTGCCGTGCGTCGACCACACCAGGTGCCCGGCGATGTGACGGATCGGAACCCTCACGGCGCACCCCCGGGCTGGGCGAGCGCGAGCAGCAGCTGCTGCACCCCGGAGACCGGCCTTGTGGGCACGACAGGAGCAGCCGGCTGAGTGGGGCGGTGCGCCAAGGAGCCAGCGCCGGCCAGCGGCGCATGCGGCGCGCGCGAGGCAGCACTTTCCCCAGTCTCAGAGGATGGGGCGGCCTTCACCCCCGAGCCCGGCGCGGGCGCGCCCTCGATCGTGAAGCCGCCGAGCAGCGGGCGCGCCGGGTCCGGGGAGGGCGCGTTCTCGATGGTGAAGCCGCCGAGCAGCGCTCGGGCGGCACGGTCACGGGCGGCCCGCCCACCGATCCGCCCTCCCGTGGGCTGCCGGCCGAGCAGCACCCAGCCCCACACGGCCTGCAGCGGCGCACGGGCGGCGATCTTCGGCTGGCGAACCGCCCAGATCGCCAGCAGCCACGCGACGATGGGGACCGGCCCCATCCACGACCACCAGCCGATCGTCTTGACCAGGGGGAAGCCACCGCCGACGGCGACCGCGATCTGCGCGGGGGTGTAGGGGCCGAGCGGGATCTTCCAGTCGGCGACCTTGCCCAGCACCCAAGGGTGGCGTCGGGCGGCCGTGTAGAAGCGGCCCACCCGCGCCGCTGCCGCGGTCACAGCCGGCCCCCGCCACCCGGCGGGGGGTCAGCAGGAGAGAGGAGTTCCGACGGGACGGCGCCAGGGACGGCAGGTGCGCCTTTGGCCGGGTTCTTTAGCTCGTCCTCGAACATGTTCGCGAGACTGTCGCGGGAGTTGTACAGCCCAAGCGCGATGATCATCAGCAGCAGGGCGCCGATCCCCGCCTTGAGGCTGAACTTCTGGATCATGATGATGACGACGAGGCAGACGAGACCGGCCTGAAGACCCTTGGTCGCCCACTCCTTGAACATGGTGATCCACGAATCGCCGAGGTCGTTGAGTTGCCCGGCGAGCAGCAGAGTGTGCGTCGTGTTCACCGGGGACTCCCGTCCTGAGCCGCACGGGAGTCGAGGGCGGCGACTTCCCACCGGCCGGAGCGGGCCTTCAGCATGAGCTCGTACGCCAGCGGCCACTGGCCACCTGCGTCCTGGGCTTCCACCCGGACGAGGACCCGCACCGCCGTGCCGTCGGCCGGGACCTGATCGGCGGCCGCGGCTTCCTCGACCGCAGACACCTGCTCGACGGAGACGGCCGTGTACGGGGCGGGGGAGAGCGCTGGGATCTGCACACCGGGCGCGAGGTAGCGGTCGACCTCGCCGGCATCGGTGAGGTAGGCGGCGAAAAACTCCCCGACGCCCGAGGACAGGGCACCCTCGGGGACCCTCACGCCGTACGGCGACTTCGGCACAGCGACCCGGCCCGGGCCGGGCACCACGCCAGGCGCACCGGTCACCGTGAACGCGGCGCCCGAGGCGCCGACGGCCACCGGCACCGTGTAGTGGCGCAACCGTCCGCCTGCGTACTGCACGGCAACCGTCACCGACCACACGCCGTGACCGCGCTGCGCACTGCGCACTGCGGTCACGGATGTAGGCGACGACTGCGCACCCGCTGCCGGGTCGGGCAACTCGACGTCCGGCGCCATCGACTGCGCAAGCCGCGACTGCGCAGTCGTCGCGTCGTCAGCGCTGGCGCGCAGCCACGCGCTGAGAAACAACTGCGCATAGCCGGCCGGGTCGGCGTTGGCCGCTGCGGTGTGCACAGCGGTGGGCCGGGCCGCAGGGGCCGCCTCGACGGTGGTCGGGGTGGAGGCGACGGCGACCGCGAGGGCGGCGGGGCCGGCCGCGATGGCCGTCCAGAGCGCCAGACGCGAAAGGTGGACGCGGCGCCGCATCGCCTCCAGCCGGGCGCCGGCCGCCATCGCAGCAGCGCCCTCGCCCGCTGTGGTCTGCTTGCCAGGGGACATGGTCGAACTCCCAGGTCAGAACGTGATTGCTGACCTTGAGCAAACCCGCCGACCCCGACCCGATCACCGACCACGAGACCCCGACCACGGTCACGATGCAGACACGAAGCCCGTGGCCGGTCCGACCACAGGCCCGACCACGGGCCCGACCACGGGCGGGCCATGGCCCCCACGCGGGACGGGATTTGCTGCGTTCACCGCGTCGTCTGCCGGCACAGCGCCGACGGATGTGCGAAGCACCCGTCGCCTTACCCCGGCCGGTGCCGTCCGCAGGTGTGCACAGGGACTCCACCAGGCCGCGCGGGGGCGGGGTGCGCATCGGCAGGCCCGGCTCTGCGCATGAGGATCTCGGGCTCCACGGTCCGTGATGCGCACCAGCTGCACGCAACCCGACTGAGCACGGCCTCGATCTGTTGCCCAGCCCTAATTGCGCACCGCCCACGAAGGCTGCCCGACTGGGGCTGCGCAACGACTGCGCAACGTGCGGGCAGGGTGTGGTCGGCCCGACCATGGCCCCCGACCACGGCAGCTGGAAGGGCCGGGTTGCCGGATCGTCACCAGTGGTCGGGGCTCATGGCCGTCCGCCTGGTCGGGGTCGGTGGATGAGCTGACGGCATGGAACGCAGGTACGCCTCCGCCCTCACGTCCACCGGCCGCCGGACCGCGGCGGGCACCGTGGGCTGCCGTGGCCGGCACACGCGGCCTGGATCCCGGACGGCGCGGTGAGCGGCTTCGGAGCCGGGGTCCGCCGCGGCGTGATGGCGGCTGATCAGTTCACGCAGATCGCGAACGGATTGTTCCGCGACAGGCGCATCTCCTACCGGGCGAAGGGTCTCTTCGGCTACATCAGCACCCACCGCAACGGCTGGCGGGTGACCGTCACCGCCTTGGTTGCCCTGGGCCCCGACGGGCGAGACGCGGTGCGGTCAGGTCTGAACGAGCTGGAGAAGTTCGGCTACTTGGTCCGCGATCGCGTGCGCCACCCCGACGGCACCCTCGGTGGAAGTGGCTACAGCATCACCGACCGTCCCGCCGCCCGGGACGTCCCCTCGATCGACCCTGCATCCGCAGCACAAGAGCCCGCCGATGGCACTGACCTAGGCGAACCCGACAACGGCTTCGGTGCGGGCATCCACCGCGGAGAGATGGCAGGAGATCAGTTCACGCAGATCGCCAATGCGCTGTTCAGGGACAACCGCCTCTCCTTCAAAGCGAAGGGGCTGTTCGGCTGCATCAGCACCCACCGGGACGGCTGGCAGATCACGGTCGCCAGCCTGGCCGGGCACGGCCGCGAACGCGTCGACGCCGTGACCGGGGGCCTGAAGGAGCTCGAGCAGCACCGGTTCCTGCGGCGTGAACGCGACCGCAACACCGACGGCACGCTCGGGCCGGCCCGATACGTCATCACCGACCTGCCCGCCCTGCAAAACCGCAGCTCACCACCAGAGTCGGGTTATCCAGGATTGGCTGGACCAGTGTTGGCTGATCCCGGCACTAAGAACACCATCGTCAAGAAGACCAACCAGCAGAAGACCAGCCCCCTCCGTCCGTGCGACCGCGACCACGCCGCGCGCACAACCGCGCAGACGGCTCCCTCGCACGCGACACCGTCCCCGAAGCCGCCTCTGGCAGATGGGATGCACGCGGGTATCCGGCTGCTGCTGGAGATCGGGGCGCGCCGTCCCGAACTGCTGCTGACCGGACCGGCACTGACTGATCAAGGCCGTGTGGCGACCCTCATGCTGGAGGCCGGCTGGAGTCCAGAACAGCTGCGCCAGGTCATCACCGGTCGAGCGCTGCCGAGCACGGTGCGCACCTCCGTCGGTGCGGTCATCGCCGGTCGGCTCCGCGCCGCCCAGGCCTATCCGCCGCCGGCCACCGCCATCTGTCCCGGCGCGGCGCCACTAGACGAAGGGTCCGTGGAGGCGATCAGCAAGCGGTTTTCGACTGCGGCTGCCGCCCGCTCGGTGGTCCAGGCCCTCACCTACCGGGCTCTCGTCGAGTGTTCCGGCTGCGGTGTGCCCGCCACCGCCCCGGGCGAAGACTTGTGCCCGACGTGCCTGGGCTGGCCGCGGTGCCGCAGCTGCCCCGGCCCGACGCGCAAGCGGGCCCACCCCGACGGCGACGGCCGCTGCACGACGTGCGCCTCCGCCTGACCTACCCCACCGGAAGGAAACAGAGCCGTGACCGACACCCGCCGCACACCACCGCCATCCGGCCCGGCGCAGCACCTGCACGCTTTCGCGGCAACCCCTGGCCGGTGGGAGACGGAACGCGCACGCGCCCTGCGAACCGGCCACGTCCGCGACCACACCTGCACCGCCGAGTGCGAACCCGTGCTCGTCCACGAGCGCACCCGGTGGGGCTGGCTCGCCTGGACGATCTCAGGCGACGGCTCCCGGCCCGCCCTTCCCCACCAGATCGCAGTCCTCACCCCCTCCGCCACACCCCTACAGCGCCTGGCCCTGCGCTGGCTGACCCGCCGCCCCGCCCGCCGCATCGGTATGGCCCCCGGCATCCCCGCGCTGCGCCTGACAGCCATCGCGACCGCGTTCCTCAGCCTGGTCGGTGGCCTGTCCGCCATGGTCCGTGGCATCGGCGCCGGTGTGGCCCTACCAGCGATGGCACTCGCGCCGCTGCTCGCCGAGCAGCTGCCGACCACGCTGGATGCCCGGGCCCGCGAGCACGTCCGCACGGTCGAAGGCGCCGGCGTCTGCCGCTACCTCCAGCGCCTCGCCGCCCTGCACACCTGTCTGCTTCAGGCCGCCGTCGGCAGCGACCGCTACGAACTGCGCCGGTCGGCCGAGATCGGCCAGCAACTGCTGTGGGACGCCGCCGACCTCCTCCAAGCGCACGAGGCCCGCTCGGTCTCAGGTGAACTGATCGCCCGCGAACGGCTGATGCTCCAGCTAGCCGACCAGGTCGCCCAGGTCCTGGGGCACGCATCCGCCCGGGCCCGGCCGGACAACGGGGAGCAGGCCCGCAAGCCCTCTGGCACCCGGCCGACAACACAGCCGGCATCGCAGCTGAACATTGAAGGGAGCACCCGCCATGCCCGACCCCCACACCGCTGACCGCACCTCAGCTGTCTACCTGCTCTTCGCCCACGAGCCCTACTACCCCGGCCCCGGAACTCGGGAGATCAACACCACCCTCGTGGCCGCCGACACCCTGCTGCACCCGCAGGTACTGCAGCCAGACGGCGCCCGGATCCACGACCTCCTCACGCGACGACGGCAGCCGGGCGAGATCATCCCGCTGGCCACCCTCACCCACGAACTGGACGGCGGCGCCGACTGGCCGACGGTCGGCGACTGGGAGCGCGTCACCGTCGACCTGGTGCACCTTGTGCAGACCCGGATGTGCGATGCCCTCAGCCTCGGCCTCCCCGAAGTCGCCCGGGCTCTGATCTGCACCGCCCCTGACATCCAGATGCGTGTCTTCGACGCAGCAGCAGACGAGTTCACCGTCTACGGACCGGAAGACCGCGCCAAGGTCCTGACCGAGGTTGGCAGGCTCCTCGCCGGCCTCA
Organism: Streptomyces sp. NPDC046859; assembly: GCF_040645135.1. Lineage (NCBI taxonomy): Bacteria > Bacillati > Actinomycetota > Actinomycetes > Kitasatosporales > Streptomycetaceae > Streptomyces > Streptomyces sp. NPDC046859. Next base: position 78,344 of record NZ_JBEYXR010000017.1, on the reverse strand, counting down.
CGGCCGAGCAACCCTTCTGGCCAGGCGATGGCCGCAGCAGCAGCCGCGGCAGACGGTGACGGTGCAGCGGGCTGCCCCCTCGGTGGCGGGGGCAGCTTTGCGGGTGCGGCGGCTCACTGGCCGGTCCCGGTGCGGGCGCGGCGCCAGGCGCTGTCGGCGAGCAGGCGCAGGCCGTTGAGGCCGACGATGACGGTGGAGCCCTCGTGGCCTGCGACACCCAGCGGCAGGGGTAGGTGGCCGGCCAGGTCCCAGATGACCAGACCGGTGATGAACACCCCGGCGATGACCAGGTTCTGCACCACCAGGCGGCGCGCCTGGCGGGAGAGGCGTACGACGGTGGGAATGGTGGCCAGCTCGTCGCGTACCACGACGGCGTCGGCGGTCTCCAGAGCGAGGTCGGATCCGGCGCGGCCCATGGCGATGCCGCTGTGGGCGGCGGCCAGCGCGGGGGCGTCGTTGACGCCGTCGCCGACCACGAGCACCTTCCGCCCGGCCTGCTCCATCTCCTGTACCGCGCTCACCTTGTCCTGCGGGAGCAGACCGGCGCGGACGTCGGTGATGCCGACCTCGGCGGCGAGCCGGGCCGCCGCGCGCGGGTTGTCGCCGGTGGCCAGGACCGGGGAGCTTCCCGTCAGCTCGCCCAGGGCCGTGACGGTGGCGGCGGCCTCCTCGCGCAGCCGGTCGGCGATGCCCAGCACCCCGACGGGGGCGCCGTCGGTCGTGACCAGTACGGCCGTGCGGCCTTCTTCCTCCAGGCCGGCGGCGACCGCGGTGGCGGGGTGGCTGGTGGCGTCGTCGAGGAGGCGGGCGGGGCTGCCGACCGCGATGGCGCGGCCCTCGACCTTCGCGCTCACCCCGGTTCCCGGCGTGGAGGCGAAGTCCTCCACCAGCGGGATGTCGAGGTTGCGGGCGCGGGCGGCGTCCACGATCGCGCGGGCCAGCGGGTGCTCACTGGGGTGCTCGGCCGTCGCCGCCAGCCGCAGCAGCTCGTCCTCGCTCAGGCAGGAGGAAGCCAGCGGGCGGACGTCGGTCACCCGCGGGGTGCCCTCGGTCAGCGTGCCGGTCTTGTCCAGCGCCACCGCGTCGATCTGACCCAGCTGCTCCATCACCACGGCGGACTTCACCAGCACACCGTGGCGTCCGGCATTCGCGATGGCGGACAGCAGCGGCGGCATGGTGGCCAGCACCACCGCGCACGGCGAGGCGACGATCATGAAGGTCATGGCTCGCAGCAGCGTCGGCTGCAACGCGGCGCCGAACAGCAGCGGAAGCGCGAACAGCGCGATCGTCGCGGCGACCATGCCGATCGAATACCGCTGTTCGACCTTCTCGATGAACAGCTGGGTGGGCGCCTTGGTCTCGGAGGCTTCCTCGACCATGGCCACGATCCGGGCGATCACCGAGTTTGACGGGTCGCGCTCCACCTTCACCCGCAGGGCACCGGTGCCGTTCAGGGTGCCGGCGAACACCTCGTCCCCCTCCTGCTTGGCCACGGGGAGAGGCTCGCCGGTGATGGTGGCTTGGTCGACGTCGCTGGCACCGTCCAGGACGCGGCCGTCGGCGCCGATCCGCTCGCCGGGCCGCACCAGGATGGTGTCGCCCACGCCGAGCTGCTCGGTCGGCACCGTCTCCTCGCTGCCGTCGTCGGCGAGCCGGGTCGCGGTCGTCGGGGCGAGGTCGAGCAGGCCGCGCACCGAGTCGGCGGTGCGGGCGGTTGCGATCGCCTCCAGCGCACCGGACGTGGCAAAGATGACGATTAGCAGCGCGCCGTCCAGCACCTGCCCGATCGCCGCCGCCCCCAAGGCCGCGACGACCATCAGCAGGTCAACATCGAGGGTCTTCTCCTTGAGCGCCTGCAATCCGGCCCAACCGGGCTCCCAGCCGCCGGTGGCGTAGGTGAGGGCGAACAGCGGACCCCACGCCCAGGCCGGCGCCCCGGCCAGATACAGCGGCAGCGCGATGAGGAACAGCACCAGCGCCGTGGCCGCCCAGCGGGCCTCGGGCAGCGCCAAGATCCGGGTGCGGCGCCGGGGCGCCACCCCTTCGCGGGCAGCGCCGGGCGGGGCCGGACGGGTGAGGGTGGATGACATCGAAACAGTCCTCTGGATACGGAAACGACGACGGACAGCGTCCGACCCCACGACCGTAACAGGAATAAATGAACACCGATTCATGTGTTCATGGGCGGGGCGTACCATGAGCGCATGGGTCACGGAGCCGCACCACCCGACAACAGCGTCCCGCGCACGCGCCTGGACGCGACCAACGCCGCCAGGGTCGCCACCACCCTCCAGGCCCTGGCCACCCCCTCACGCCTGCTCATCCTCGCCCGCCTGCGCGAAGGCCCCCTGCCGGCGACCGAGTTGGCGAGCGAGGTCGGCATGGAGCAGTCGGCCTGCTCCCACCAGCTGCGGCTGCTGCGCAACCTCGGCCTGGTCACCGGCACCCGCAAGGGCCGCTCCGTGGTCTACGCCCTCTACGACAACCACGTCGCCGCACTTCTCGACCAGGCCCTCCACCACGTGGAGCACCTCCGCCTCGGCATGAGCGACACCGTCGCCGACGCGGAGCTGGACCGCGCCGCCACGCCCGGCGTCTGATCGCATCCGCCCGGGTCAGTCCCGCTGGTTCAAGGCTCTGGTCAGCTCCCGGTTGGCCGCGCGAGCTGCCTCCAGTTCATCGGTACGTTCATCGAGCTGACTTTGAATGTCGGCGAGGTTCTGCTCCAGCATCGCGATGCGTCGCTGAAGCTGGTCGATGTCGCCTGGTGCGCCCAAGCCGGACTCGGCCCAGGCGGTCTCGCCGAGGGCCTGGGAGAGCCGCTTCTCCAGCAGCCGTACCCGCGCGGTAAGGCGTTTGGCCCGATCCAGTGCGTTGATCAGGTCTGCCTGCAGCGAGGCCCGGCTGACGGCTGCGAGCCGCCCCTCTTGAGGAGGAGCGGCCGCGGCCGCGTGGACGCGTTGGAGCAGGTCGCGATGCCGGTAGAGGAAGGCGCGGTCCACTCGCGCCGCGCGGGCGAGAGCCGAAACGGTGATGTCGGCGTCGCATCGCAGCATCGTGTCGAGGGCCTTAAGAACGCGTTCCCGGCGGCGAGCTGAGTCGGCCCGCCGCCCGTCACTCATGTTGGTCATGCTGTTCTGCCGGGATGGAAGTCAGGCATGGGCGGTCCGACGCGGGGCATTCCGAGGGCGACGATGTGCTGGCGGCTGCGGCGGAGGACGGTGGTGGCTTCCTTGATCTGCGTGCGGTCCTCGTCGGTGAGGGTGTCAAGGTCCTCCCGGACGCGCCGGACGAGACGACGGACCCGGGTGATCTCCTCGTCAGAGGGTGTGGCCTCGGCTTTTGCCCAGTCGTCGGCGGAGGTGAACGCGGCCAGGCGTTCTCGGTTTCGCAGCAGGTCGGCGAGGTATGCCTCCAGGTCGGGGAGGTAGGAGGCGTCGGTGCGGAAGTGGTCGCATCCGACGCAGCGGAATCGGACGGGCAAGCGTGTCCGCCGGCCGCGACGTTGGACGGTTCGACGCAGACGCCGTAGGGCGCTTGGACTTCGCCGACGGCGCGGCGCGCGTACTCGTCGTCCAGTAGTTCCTTGGCTTGCCGCCAGATGCGGTTGCCGTGGAGGTCGAACTGCATTGCCGAGACGCGGTCGACGGCCTCGCGTTTGCGCTGCTCACTGACCCGGTAGTAACGCTGAGTAGTGCTGAGTTGGCGATGGTCCATCAGGCTTTGGAGGACGTCGGGCTGGATGCCCTCGTCAGCGTGCCGCTGGCAGTAGGTGTGCCGGTAGGCGTAGGGGAAAATCTTGGATTTGTCGAAGGGCAGCATCTTGGTGGCCTGCTGCATGCGTACACCAGCATCAAGCGCCTGCGGGGTGAGCACGCAGGACCGGGGAACCCGGCCCGGCCGCTGTGCCGAGGGGCTCAACCAGCCGACATGGAAGGTGTACTCGTTGGCGTTGGATACCCCGCACGCTGCCTGAGAACTACGAGGTCAGATCCAGGGGCTGCAGGGTGCTCCAATAGCTGTGCAGGATCTCTTGGGGCGCGGTCGGCTCGGGGGCCTGCCGGGGCGGCAGGGGCTGGGCCGGCGGCCGGTTCGACGTGCGGCGTGCCCACCAGCGGACGGTGCATACGCTGATGCAGCTGCCGGCGAGCGCACCTGCGGCGATGGTGACCGCGCTTCGCGTCCTGACGGGCATGTCATCCCCCGTTATTTGGGCTGTCGGAGTCGTGTGGTCTCCGGGTTGCCCGGCAGACTGGCCTGACACCCGCGGGCGACGCACGAGGCCGGTGTCAGTGGGCGCGCAGGCCCACCGGCACCGACCGGTCGTCCGGGTCAGACCTCGCCGCGCCAGGCGCCCGTCTCGGCGCCGCCGCGGGACTCGATGAACTCCTTGAACCGCTTCCGATCTCCTGTGGCCTACCGTTTGACGAAGCCCAGCTTGTCGCCGACCGCTTCAGCAAGGCCCTGGGGGTCGTAGTCCAATTGGAGCATGACCTTGGTGCGGGCGTCGTCCAGGCGGTGGAAGGTGACGACGCCGGCCTGCTTCGCCTCACCGTTCACGGTGGCCCAGGCGACCCGCTCGTCGGGGATCTGCTCGGTGATCTCCGCATCGAACTCGCGCTGTACTCCGCCGATCTTGGTGACCCAGTGGGTGAGGGTATCGGTGCGCTGTTCGATGCGTTCGACACCCTCCATGAACTGCGGGAAGTCCGCGAACTGGGTCCACTGGTTGTAGGCAGCGCGGACCGGGACGTCGACCTCGACGGACTGCCGCCCTGCGGAGACACTGGCGGCTCATGGAACGATCCCTTCAGCCACGGGCTCAGGGGGTGACGCCATATGGAACGGATTGGGGCTGCGCGAGACCTCGTGCTGGGTTACTTCCGTGCTCTGAAGGCGATTGACGAGGTCATGAGGATGGCGATCCCCTCGATTGAGCGGCTGGCGGGCATTCTTGCCCTGGTCCGTTCGCGCCGGATCAGCCGGAATGGACGGATCGGTACCTACTTCTACACCGTTCATGGGGCGGGATGCGGATTCGTCAGTGGCAACGGCATTGAGGTCGATGTGGACTTCGCAGCTGGGAGTGAAGTCTTCGACCTCTGGCGGCTGCGCTGGTATGGGCTGACCCTTCCGGATCCTCTTGACGTCACGGATGAGGAGCTGCGGTCCGCAGTGCGGTCACTGCAACCGCTTCTGGCCGAGGTGCGGCCGGGGTGGTTCAGCGTAGCCAGCTGATCGCTTCAGGGATGAGGTCCGCAGACGGCGGAGGCATATGAGATTGCAGGCCGGTTCGAGCAGGTCCTGATGGAGATCGGCGCGTCGCTCGTAGCGGGTGGGGAGCCGTTTGAACTGGTGCAGCCAGGCGAAGCGCGCTCGACGCCCCAGCGCACCTTGCCCAGGCCGGAACCCGGGGCGACGCCGCGTCGGGCGATCAACGACTTGATGCCCCGCTTTCACAGCAGGCGGCGGTAACTTTCATAGCCGCAGTCCGCATACACGTCGACGCGGCCACAGAGCCTGCTCCCGACACGTTCCTGGTGGTCGGCGCAGACCTCTACCCGCGCACACCTGTGCCCCGTGATTTGATCGAGGCCACGCGAACGCTCTCGCTCCGGGCCGGCCGTGTCGCATCCGTCTGCACCGGAGCATTCATCCTCGGCGCCGCTGGTCTCCTGGACGGCAAGCGCGCGACCACGCACTGGCAGGTCGCGCACGAACTCGCCGCCCGCTGCCGGACGAGCCGCGTCGAACCCGAGGCGATCTACGTCCGTGACGGCACCACCTACACCTCGGCGGGCGTGACCGCCGACATCGACCTGGCACTGGCACTCGTTGAGGAGGACCACGGCCCCGATCTGACCCGCGACGTCGCCCGCGCCCTCGTGGTCTATCTGCAGCGTTCGGGCGGCCAATCACAGTTCTCCGCCCCGCTGCAGGGACCGCCGCCCCGATCCCCGGCCATCCGCAGGGTCACCGACGTGATCACGGCGGATCCTGGGGGAAACCACTCTCTCGGTGAACTCGCCAAGCACCTCAATGTGAGCCCTCGGCATCTCACGCGGCTGTTTCGCGAAGAGCTGTCCACCACTCCGGCCCGGTACGTGGAAAAGATCCGGTTCGACATGGCGAAAGCCCTACTCGACCAGGGGCATAACGCAACTCAGACGGCATCCCTTGCCGGTTTCCCGAATTACGAAAGTATGCGGAGAATTTTCTTGAAGGAATTGTCGCTTAGTCCCGCCGCCTATCAGCGACGCTTCAGCACAGCGCGCCGAGCCGACGAGGGGCAGTAGGCGAAGCTGTCATGTCGGCCTGGGGGCGGGCGGGGGATGCCCGCAGGCTGTTCGCGTCCGGCATAGAGCGCACCTCCGATCTGTTACCCGAAGGTGAGAGATGTGCCGGTTGGCCTCCTCCCTCGCGAGGGCCTCTCTGGCGCACCGCGGCCACTCACCAGGTGGGCATGATGGGAGCAGGAATGAGCGTTGCGACCACCACGACATCAGTGACCAGGGTCCGCAAGGTCTGGAGGCGGGCGGCGCTGCACCGGCTCTTCCTGATCGTCCCCCTGGCCCTGATCGTCTCCATCCCGGTGGCCGACGCGTTCCTGCCTCCGGACATCCACCTCGCCCACCTCCTGGTCATCGCCACGGCAGTGACCGCCATGGGCGCGGGCCCGCGCCCCACGGCCCTGATCGGTGGCCTCGCGACACTCGCGCTCATCGCCGCGGGAGCGGAGCGGCGGACCCTGGGCACCGAGAGTGTGCTGGTCGAACTCGCTTCGCTCATCGTGCTCTCCGCCCTGCTGTTCGCCTTCACCCACCTGCGGGACCGGCACCAACGGGAACTGAGCAGAGCGCGCACCGTTTCCGACACCGCACAGCGGGTCGTCATGCGTCCGCTCCCTCTGCGGAGCGGGCCGGTGTCCCTCGCCGCGGAGTACCACAGCGCCGAGCCCGACACCCGCATAGGCGGTGACCTCTACGCCGCGGCCCGTACCTCCGACTCCACCCGACTGATCATGGGTGACGTCCGGGGCAAGGGCCTCGCCTCGATCAGCGACACGGCGATCGTGCTGGGTGCCTTCCGCGCCGCGACCCATCGGCGGATCCCGCTGACGGAGCTGGTCACCTACCTCGAGGACGCCGTCCGCTGGGGCCTCGCGGAGTTCTCGGAATGCGAGCCCGACGCCGCCGAACGTTTCGTGACTGCCGTGGTGCTCGACATCCCGGACGACGAGCCGGTCGTGCACATGATCAGCTGCGGCCATCCGCCGCCCCTGCTGCTGCGCCGGGTGACCGGGACCGTCACCGCGCTCCAGGTGAGCGAAGCCGCCCCGCCGCTCGGCCTCGGCGCCATGTCCGACGACACGTATACGGCGGCGACCTTCCCCTTCCACGAGGGGGACAGGATCTTGCTCTACACCGACGGCGTCACCGAGACCCGCGACAGCGCGGGCACCTTCTACCCGCTCGCCGAACGCCTCGCGAGGTGGGTCGACCACGCCCCGGGGCCGCTCCTGAAGCAGATCACCGCCGACCTGCGGGCCTATGCGGGCGGTCTACTCGACGACGACATGGCCATGGTGATCGCCCAGCGCGGCCAGGCACCGGCGGCCGGCTGAGCGGAGTCGAGAACGCTGCTGGTCCGGTCCTCACGGCTCGGCTGCTCCACCTGACAAGATAGTCAGCCACGACGTCTAGGGTCGTCCAGGGTCCGTCTTCAAACGGATCTTGCCCAGAGCAGGAACGACGCGAGGGTGACCGCTGCTTCATAGGAGGTGGCGGTCTTCTCGTATCTGCTATTGATGCCGCGGAAGCCCTTGAGGCGACGGAGCAGCAACTCCGCGCGGATGAGCGCGGCGATGCCGGTGACCGTGGCACCGAGCATGACCACCCTGCTTGTCGCGGTCATCGCAGGCGTGCTGTCTTGGGCAGCGGACGGAAGCGTGCCTCGCGCAGTGCTCTGCGGCGGGGCCTTCGTCGTATGGATGACCCTTTCTGTCTCCCTGTGCTCGGCTCTGGGCTTGCTGGACAGGAGCATCAGGCGGCCATGATGTGGAGCACAGCCGACTGACAGTGCCCTCGTGCTCGTGCCGATGGCTCGGGGGCGTCATCGTGCGTGGTCGCCGGGGGCGTATCGGTTCCAGGTTCCGCTGGCTTCGGTGACCATTGGTTGCGGCACAGAGCGAGGATGAACGGGCGGTGGAAGCCGAAGACGCGCCAGGCCAGGGCATCACCCACCGAGCGCAGCTGGCGGGCCAGCCGGTCGCACACGTCCTGCTCGAACCGCCAGGTCGCCGCGTCGGCGAGATCACGGACCCGCTGCGCGTACACGCCCAGCACCCGGGCCAGCTCCGCCGGCTCGAGCTGCGCGGCATGACCCCACGCGCGCCCGTCGAGGGCCCGCCAGGACGGCATGCACAGCTGCACGCACTGCTGGCGCCCGCCGTGGGCGGGGCGGTAGATCCGCGCCCACGGCCCCAGTCCCCGCTTGGTGAGCTGCCAGTCGGCCCGCTGAAGCTGCTTGATGACCTTGTGCCCCTCCGGCAACCGCCCGGCGAGCCGCCGGGATTCCGAACAGCGAGGCGGGCAGGCCGTAGCGCTCGCACGCGGCCGCCGTGAGCACCAGCAGCGGGTCGGCATCCTTACCCGAACCGTGCAGCCTCTCCGCCCCGAGCCGCGCCTCGGTCAGCGTCCACTCCACCAGTGCGGGCAGCGACTTGGCGGGCACGTCCAGGAGCAGACCACCGACGCCGTAGCCGGTCACCTGCTGGTCGGCGTCGGCGTCGGGAACGAGCAGCGGGCCGTGCGCGTACACACCGCCGGGCGCGGGCGTGCTCGCCGGAGCGGCCTCCTTCGCGCCCGGACGGCGCGAGCCCTGCGGTACGCGCTCGGCACGCGGACCCGCCGCTGAGGGAGCGGAGCAGGCATCCTCTGCCCCGGCCCGGGCTGTGGCCGTGCTGTCCGGTGCCTTCGATCCGACTGGTCTGCCCGATCGACGAGTTCAATGCCTCCCGTCACGGTTGTTGCGCGGCGTTGGAAATGCCGATGAAGGTGGCGTTCGCGATGCCGACGGGCTGTGACGGCGACGCCCCGCCGGTGGGTGTTCCGGCGGGGCGGTCGTCGCCAAGGTGTCGTTTTCGTCGGCGAGGTGCCGGTCGCGTCAAGGTGCTGTGACTGCTACTCGGCGGATCTCGACTCTGGTGATGGTGACGCCAGGGGCCGTCCAGCCGCTTGCCGGCGGAGTCGCTTCGCGAGCTTGTTCCTCGGTGTCGAACAGCATCATGGAGAAGCCGCTGCCGTCGGCCGGCTCGAGCCAGTAGCCGGTGACGAAGCCGGGAGCCGAACGGATCTTGGGCAGGATGTCGTTCATCAGCGCGCCAGCGGCAGCCGGGGCCTGATCGGGGTCAATCGTCAATGTCACGAGTGCGGCGTGCATACATTGTCTCCTGGTCGGACTTCGTCCTCATCCAGTAGGACGGCGCCACGAGGCAGAAGTCATCGGTGATGGGCCGAGTGGGTGTATGGCCTTGCCATCAGCGAGGACCGTGGCCTGGTTGAGCCTGCAGCCAGCCGGAGTGAGGAGCAGGGCTGAGGTCTTCTTCAGGAAGTCTCAACACGGGTGGCTCAGTTACCGACCACCTCACTCACGGACGCGCGGGCGGCGGCTTTCGTCGACGAGGTTCTTGCCGGTGGGCCACGTGGCGACCGGGGCTTGCAGGGACAGGTGGATCAGCGTGAGGGCGTCCTCGGTGAACAGGTGGTCGGGACGCCCGGCGATCTTCAGATGGTGGGCGACGTAGCTGATCGTCTCCTTCGAGGTCATGCCCGGCATGCCTTCATTTGTCAGCATCCGGATGTCTTCCTGGACGACGTCGACCGCGATCTGATCGCCCGGCGACGCTCCGCGCACCACTAGCTCGGCTTCCCGCTCCAGATGTGCACCGGGCGCTGCATCGGCCGGTTCCTCCCGGACGATCCGCTGGATGCGCCGTGGCCGGTGGTCGAGCTCTTGGCCGCGCAGCTCGGTATCGAGGACGCGTCGGTGGTGAAGTGGTACACCGAGCGGCCGAAGACCGCCTACGACCACGCGTGGGAGATCCGGGGCGCCTACGAGTACCACGAGTATGACGATGCGGAGTGGTCCCGACGGTTCCGTACGTTCATGCACGGTCGGGCGTGGACGCACGCCGAGGGCCCGAAGGCGCTGTTCGACCACGGGGTGGGCTGGATGCGCCGCAACCGGCTCCTGGTGCCCGAGGTGTCGGTGCCGGCCCGGCAGGTGTCGCGGAGAAGCGGCTGCACGCCACGGTCGCGGGCGCTGCCAGCCGCGCGGACCCGGCACTGGCCGGGGATCTGGTGGCGACGCTGAGACGCCGGAGGGTTCCCGGTTCTCGGAGCTGGAGCGGCTGCGCCAGCCGCCGACGCTGACGGCGGGCACGGCGTTTCGCCCGCGCGCTGGAGCGGGTGGACGAGATCGGTTTCTCGCGTCGAACCGTCTGAAGTCCGTCGCCTAACGGTTGCGGGGGACGTGTCACCCACGCTGGCCGCACATCTCTTCGTGTCCCGGGGAATGCCCGCACTGCCTGGGTGGTTGTAGAGGGCGTGATGGTGAAGGGGACAGTGTCCCCGGGCCTCATCTATAGCCTGCAGGGACGATCGTTCGGCTGAAGCCCTGCAGAGCCTTTCGCCGCGTAGGCGACCGCCCTTCACGATCACACCCGATTACGGGTTCAGCCCCGGCCGGCACGCTGACCGGGGCTTTCTCCTGCCGCAGTCGCTTCTTCCCGAAGGGTGCTCCCGCACGGAGCAGGCGATGCCGTCGCCGGTCGCCTTGGCACCCGCTTCAGCCAGATGCTGCATGCGCCGGCGCCGGCCAGCGTGCCGACCTCAGGCCGGGGGAGCGAGCGGACCGTGCGCTCCTGGCCATCCACGTACCCGGCGACAGGTTCCGGGCGAGCTGCTGATTGCGCCAGCCCCTCTGCATCGCCTCGAAGACCTGCTCCTCCGGCCTCAGTAGCGGCAGACCGTCCACCAAGTGCAGCCCAGCAGACCCCGGCGCGAGTCCGTCCCCACCCATCCACGATCACTCTCCGTCTACCGCATCTAACGTGAGAATGTCGCATCAGATGCGAACCGGGGGGCGTCTTCGCAGTTCAATCGCTCGATGGAGTGAGGCCCACGCACGAGCCCAGCCTCAGCGGCTACCGTGGCTCCGTACGGTGCAGGGCTCAACTGCGCTGGTGGGAAGGCTCATCCTCAGCCTCGCCCCGGCATCCAGGACAGGTGTCGCCTATTCGCATCCAATGCGATGGCGTCGGTAGGAACGTTGGTGCAGCGGTTGGCGCTGAGAACGATCATGGTCAGGGCGTGAGCGCACTGACCCCGTTCTCGTAGACGACCGGGTCCTCTATCCCGGCCTCCTCCAGGACGAGGTCCTGCCGAGCGGTGGACCGCTGGTCGGTCGAGACCCGCTTGGGGACCAGGTCTTTCCACAGCTCGGGTGTGAGCACCCACATGTGCACGGTGAGATCGTCGCCGCCGGCCAGGCGCAGGATCTCCGGACGTGGGGTGACGGCCGAAGTGGGGCCATCGCTGGCGCAGTTGGTGTGCAGCACTGTGAAGTACAGCCGTCCGCCCGGTTGACGGCGGTGGACAGGGCGGGCGGGAGCCGGTGCGGGTCGATGAAGTGGAAGGTGCTGAGGGAGTAGATCACGTCGTACGGGGCTGTCGTGCCCAGGAACTCGACAGCGTCGGCGTGCACCAGCCGCAGGTCCGGTATATCGGGGTAGCGGGCACGCGCTCTCTCGATCTGGCTGAGGGAAGCATCGACGCCGTCCAACTTCGCTTCGTGGGTGCGGGCCAGGTGGGCGGCGTGCCGACCGGGGCCGCAGCCGATGTCCAGGACCCGCAGGCCCCCGATGGCCCCGAGGAGGTTGTCCCCCGGCCCGTTCGCTGCCGGGCCCCAGCTGATCCGGTCCACTTCCGGCAGGGGAGTGGAGCGCTCCAGGTGGTGCTTTCCATAGGTGTCCCATGCAAGGCGGGTCTGATGCTCGATGTCCAACACGTCGACTTCTGTGCTCAGTTCAGGGGTGGAGTGCATAGCAGCGCAGCACGTCGAGATCGGCGGTGCGTACGACGGACCAGCCCGCGGTGAGGATTTCGGCCTGGGCGGGTGTGATCCCGAGGTGCCTGTACGGATCGTCTTCCTTGCGGCGGCCGGCAAGTTCGGTGACGACCCAGAAGGTTCCGTCGGGCGCCAGGATCTGTCGGACGCGGTCGAGGAAGGCCGCCTTGTCGTCGATCCACCGGTAGACCAGGCGGCAGGTGACGACCGCATACGCGTCATCCGGAAGGGCGCTGAGGTCGTCGGACACGAAGTCCATCAGGTGCCAGGCCGGCCCGTCGCCCTGCTGGGTGTCGAGGGCTGCGGCGATGGCACTGGGCGCGAAGTCGATGCCGCTGGTGCGGTAACCGAGCTGGTGAAGGTGACGGGCGAGTGAACCCTCGCCGGTGCCGATGTCGAGTGCCGGGCGTCCGTGGCCCGGTCCGACATGGTCGGCCAGCAGCGCTGCCTCGGTGCTGGTGACCTCGCGATACCGGCGTCCGCCGGCCCAGAGCGGCTCCCAGTAGTCGGCGGTGGCCGGTGCGGTCGCCACTCGACCGCTTTGCGAGCGGGCAGGACAGCAGGGCTCTTGGTCCTGGGCGTCGGCAGGGGCTGCAGGCGCTGCTTCGCCGGGAACGACGGGCCAGTCGATCTTGATCCGTGTGTGTTTCTTATGGATCACGTGCAGGCCGTCGGAATAGGCGCCGGTCGGTCCGGTGGCGTCCTGGGGTTGGACCGTGATGTGCGGGCAGGGTGCGGCGCGGTGGTTGCGCTGCCAGTGCTGGACGTGCTCGGCCATTTCTGTGGCTGCCAGGTGACCGGCTGGTCCGTAGCCGTGGATGATGAACTCGTAGAGCCCTCCGTCGCTTTCGTCGTCTCCGATCCGCTCGTGTGCCAGACGGGCGAGTGACGTCCCACGCACCATGGCCGCGCTGGGCCAGTGCGGGGGCGGGGGGCTGATGAGGCCGGTGTGGTGGTCCGGGCCGACGGACAGGCGGCAGAAGCCGGGGAGAGCGCCGGCCAGATACAGGGTGAGAGAGTCGAAGGGTTCCTCACTCCGGACGGTGACGTGCGTGCGGACCGTTGAGGGCGCCCTGTCGAAGGCCGGGGCCAGTTGGTCGATGGGCATGGGCGTTCCGTCCTCAAAGGCAAGGCGGATGCCGCAGCCTGGGATGGTGCGTAGGTTGGGTTCCCACGCGCCAGCGCCCTGCATGGGGACGAAGCCGCACACGGTGAGCGGCTCCTCACTGATGAGCGCACCGTCGTGTTTCGTGAACCCGATGGACCAAACGTACTGGTGGAGACGTAGCGGGGCGACGAGGCGTCCGCCCTCCGCGACCACGGTGATCCACGGCAGATCCCAGGTGTCGACCGTGACGATCACCGCGTCGAAGCCGCCTTCGGGGACGACATCGACGGGCAGATATTCGGCGTCCGCGGTGAGGACATGGACACGGTCGTATCCGGCGGCGGCGAGGAAGCGGGCGGCCCGGTCGGTGACGTCTGGGTCGATGTCGACGGTGGTGACCTGTCCGGTCGGGCCGACCAGTTCGGCGATCAAGGCGGCGTTGTAACCGCCAGAGCCGACCTCCAGGACACGGTCGTCCGGCTGGATGCGGGCCGCTTCGAGCATCACGGCCTGCAGCCACGGTGCGCTGACGGAGCTGCTGATCCGGCCGTCGGGCGCGCGACGGGTGGGGATGATGTCATCGGCGTACGCGGTCTGCACGGGCACTTCCGGTGCGAAAGCATGGCGGGGAACCTTGCGCAGGGCGGCCTCGACAGTGGCGGTGCGGACGTGGCCGGCCGCGAGGAGCTGATCGACGAGCCGGTGCCGCAGTGCGCTGGGATCGTGTTCCTGCGCGGTAGTGGGGAGAGCCGTCACCCTGGGGCCTTTCGAGCGGGTCATGCGGGATCTGCGATGGTGGGGGAGCCGGGGCGGGGGATGGTGCCCGCGGGGGCGTACTGGGCGGCTTGCGCGTCGAACATCGAGGCGTAGCGGCCTTGGGCGACCATGAGTTCGTCGTGGCTGCCGTGTTCGACGAGGCGTCCGTGGTGCAGGACGTAGATGCGGTCGGCGTGGCGGACGCCGGACATGCGGTGGGTGACCAGGACGACGGCCCGGTTCGGGGCGGCGAGCCGGCGGATGCGGTCGAATGCGGCGATCTCCGCTTCCGGGTCGAGGGCGAAGGTGGGCTCGTCCACGATGAGCACGCCGTCGGCATCCGAGGTGGCGCTGCGCCAGTGGGTCCGGGCGAGGCCGATCTTCTGCCACTCGCCGCCGGACAGTTCGCTCGCGCCGCGGAACATTCGGGCCAACAGGGTGCGCAGCCCGTCGGGAAGTTTTGCGATGACCGGTCCGGCACCCGCGTAGTCGACGGACGGCTGCAGGTCGCCGAAGAGCTCCTCCTCGGCGTCGGAGACATCCGGCTCCGCCATCCGCACCCGTCCGGAGAACCTCTTCACAGCGTGCCTCCTGACCCGGGCCGGCTCAGCGCCTGGAGAGCCGGTGTGGGCAGCCACCGCGTCATGGTGGGCGTGATCCACACAGAGGCCCTGCGGCTGGACTCACCTCGGTACGAGCACTCCTCACTCCGGGCCACGCTATGGGGCGTCGCAGGTGCTGGTGTCCTGGCCGAAGTCACGAGGTCCCCCTTGACGGTTGTGTGGCTGCTCCTGGAGCTCAACGAGCCGGCCGGAGTTTCGAACACATGTGTTTCGGTCGTGTTGGTAACCCTGGGATTGAGCGCGCGCCGGAGCTTGCGGGTTGCATCGACCCTTGCGGCCCCTGGGCCTGTGACCGGACTGGTAGTGGCCAAAACGCCGAGCGTGCCGCCGCTCAGGGCGCGGGGATGGAGCGTGATCCAGCGGAAGCGGGCGAGCAGAGTGCCGCATCCAGGGAGCGGCGGACGACCGCGATCATCAGGAGAAGCGGGCAATGGCAGGCTCGGTGCGAATCCGCAACAAGGTGCTGGCCGTCGCCAGGTCCTCGGGAGTGTCGATCGCCAACCCTTCGTCTGCGACGCCGAGCATCCGCACGTCGTGGCCATGTTCGATGAAGCGCAGCATCTCCACCCCTTCGGTACGTTCCAGCGGCCCCTGAGGTGGATGCCGGAACGTGTTGAGGGCCGTTCGGGTGAAGCCGTAGAGACCGAGCTGACGCAGGTACCTCGGTCGGTCACCGCGCGGGTAGGGGATCGGCTGCAGGGAGAACATGAGGGCGTTGTGCTCGGCGTCGACGACGACCTTGACGACGTTGTGGTCCAGGACGGCACCGGCGTCGTCCAGCTTCGTGTACGCGTTCAATGCCAGGGTTCCGGGTGCCAAGCGCTCCATGGCTTGGGAGACAGCGTCGATCGCGGTGGGGGAGATGAACGGCTCGTCGCCTGAACGTTGATGTACGCGTCTGCGGGCAGGCGTTCGGCGCACTCCGCGACGCGGCCGGTGCCGGTGAGGTGTACTCCGGTCCGCATGCACTCGATGCCCAGGCGGTGGCAAACCTCCTCGATGCGCTCGTCATCGGTGGCGACCACCACCCCGTCGAGGCGCTTCCACCCGGGCCATCGGCTGTTCCGCCCGGCGTGCCACCTGATCCACCAGGACCATCCCATGGAGCGCCGCAAGCCACGCGGGAGGTTCCCGCAGTGCCACCCGAACTTCGGCAGCCCGAGCGCGACTTTGAGGGTCGGTGGGACAACGTGCACCCATTCATGGAGGCGGAGAAAGCAAGAGGGCCACAGCGTCAAACGCGCGTGTGAGCTGCTGAAGGCCTCCCGTGCCGCCTTCTATGCCCGCCGCACCGGTGCTGCCGGCCCTCGCGCCGCGCAGGACGCGGAGCTGACCGAGCAAATCACCGCCGTCCACGCTCAGCCCCCGCGGCACCTACGGCGCCCCGCGCATCCACGCCGTCCTCAAGCGCGAGGGCACAGCGTGTGGCCGCAGACGCGTCGCCCGGCTGATGCGCGCCGCCGGGCTCACCAGCCGGCACCGCAGACGACGACACCGCACCACGATCCCCGACCCGCACGCGGCCACCCGCCCCGACCTGGTCCTGCGCGACTTCCGGCCCGACCCGATGACGACCGACGCCCGCCGGTGCGCCGACATCACCTACGTCCCCACCGATGAGGGCCGGCTCTACCTGGCCACCGTCATCGACGTCGCCTCCCGTCGGGTGGTCGGCCGGGCCACCGCCGACCAACTGCGCACCGAGCTGGTCGCCGACGCCTTGCGAGCCGCCTGCCACCAGCGCCGCCCCGCGGGGTCGGTGATCTTTCATTCCGACCACGGCTGCCAGTACACCAGCTATGAATTCTCCTCGCCGGCCAACGAGTTGGGCATCTGGCTGTCGGTCGGCCGTACCGGCCAGTGCTGGGACAACGCGCTGGCCGAGTCGTTCTTCGCCACCTTGAAGAACGGGCCGATCGGCACTCAGCCCTGGCCGAGCAGGTCCGCCGCCCACACCGCGATCTTTGACTGGATCGAGAGCTGGTACAACTTGCACCGACTGCACAGCAGCCTCGGTTACTGCAGTCCCGCCGACTACGAGGCCGCCCTGGCAGCCTGACCGCCGTGTCCATCAGTGCGGAACAAGCTCAGAAACCGGAGCCGGGCGCATGAGCTGACGAGCAACTGGGCGTCGCAGTCGACCGCAACTATTGCAGCCCGTCCAAGACATGGACGGTGACCACGGCGTAAGCGATGTGCGGGATGATGTCCGAGATCCACCCGGAGAGCCCCCATGTGCGGGGATCCGTCACCCCCAGAATAGTCATCGGACCGTTCGTCCCGATCAGTGCGCCTACGGTGGCGACCACATACTGGCGCCGCAGAGACGGACGCCAACCAGCCGCACGTGCGAGGCTCAGCATGGCGCCCATCCCCAACCCAGCAGCGAATCCCGTCATCGGGGCAAGCCCCGCGATCCGATCGCCAAGGCGCGCGCCCGCACCCGGGATGCGGATGTGAAGTCTCGCCGTCAACTTGCGCAGCGTCTCTTCTGGTGTGGTGCTGGCCGGCCTGGCCCGAACCGCCATGTCGGCGTAACTGACTATGTTGAGCGCGGTGGTGCCCGCCGCTCCGGCTGCGGCGCCACGCAGTAGCGGGCTCGTCAAGTTCATGGCTCCTCCGCGGGTATGCCGTGTGGTGGGCGCCCCATGCTCAGAGTCTCACTTGACCGGGCGTAGTGCAGCGCGGACCGATCCGGGGTCGAATGGACTGGGGCACTGCCCCTGGCAGGCCCCATGGATGCCGTGTGCGCCGTGATGATCGCAATCAGCACCTGGCCCCTGGACAGCAAGGCCTGGGGCAGCCTCCGCGCGCACCGACGTACAGGCTCGGAAGGCGGTCAGGCGACGTCGACCACGATCTTGCCATGAGTGGCGCCGCATTCAACGGCCTCGTGTGCTGCGGCGTTGTCGGTGAGGGTGAAGATCCTGAGGTCGACCATCGGCTTGAGCGCCCCCGCGTCGGCGAGGGCAGCAGCCTCACGCATGATCTCTCCGTGCCGCTCCCGCCCGCGTCCGGTGAGCAGGGTCAACAGAGTGAAGATGCCGGAGTAGGTCGCCCCGCGGAAGGAGAGGGGTGCGAGAGCGTGGGTTCCCCAGCCCAAGGCGCTGACTACGTGGCCGGTGTAGGTGCGGACAGCCTTGAAGGAGTTGTCGAGCACGGCCCCACCGACGGTATCGAAGATGACATCGAACCCCTCCCCACCGGTGTACTTGGCCATGTAATCCTCCACAGACGTGGTCGTGTAGTCGATGGGAGTGGCTCCCAGTCGCTCGACGACCTCCAGCCGCGAGGAGGACGCGGTGGCGAAGACTTGAGCACCGCGGGCCCGGGCGATCTGTACAGCCACATGGCCGATACCACCGGCTCCGCCGTGGATGAGGACCTTCTGTCCCGAGTGAACCTGAGCGCGGTCCACCAGTCCCTCCCAGGAGGTGATGAAGACCAAGGGCAGAGCTGCGGCCTCGCGCAGGGTGAGAGAGGCAGGCTTTGATGCAAGGAGACGGGCGTCCACCGCCGCGTACTCGGCGAGCGAACCCTGCACATCTCCGGCGCCTCCGGTCATGCCGAACACCTCGTCGCCGGGGGCGAAGTCGCCGACACCGGTGCCGACCTCCTCGACCACGCCTGCCATGTCCAACCCCAGAACGGTTGGAGGCGTGCGCTTCGCATGGGGCGCCTTGCCGGCCTGGATCTTGGCGTCCAGCGGGTTGACGCCACTGGACGCGATCTTGACCAGTACCTGGCCCGGGCCCGGAGCAGGCTTCTCGATCTCCCGAAGGACCAGGGGCGTGCCGAACTCTTCAAGGACCATCGCGCGCATGAGCGTGCCGTGCCTTCCTGTGTAGCGGAGTGGAGGGGGAGGGGGCAGGTGTGGTCGGCGACCAGGCGCCGTGCCGCGGACTTCGCCTCGTCCACGACCGCCCTGTCCTGCAGCAGGCGACCAGAGGTCAGGTCCGCTCGACGACCCAGCGGGTTTTGCCCAGGCCGGAGCCATGGGGTGTGCCTTTGCGGGCGATCTTCGGTGTGATGTCGCGGGCCCGGATCGGTCGCCGGTACTTGTCGTAGTCGTAGCCGCGGTCGGCGAACAGCCGACGTGGCCGGTTGCGAGGCCAGCCTCGAACACCGCGGATGCGGGATATCGCGTCCAGCAAGGGCATCAGCTGGGTCACGTCGTGACGGTTTCCGCTGGTCAGCGAGACGGCCAAGCGGGTTCCGTGCCGGTCGACGATCAGGTGGTGCTTGCTGTCGGGCCGGGCCCGGTAGACCGGCGAAGGTCCGGTGTGAGCCCCCCTTTGAGGACGACAAGGGCTTCGCCGTCGACGAAGCCGAAATCACCTGGTGGGGCCTCTGCACGGACTGCCAAGCCCCTGACGCTGGTGACACCACCGCCGGCCACGGCACCGCGCACCGGGGCAGAGGCCGGTAACAACCAAGGCGGGCAGCCGGCTCCCCGGCCCGAGTGATGCGTGACAGCACCTCTGGTGTCATGTGCGCGAGAACCACGGTGCACAGCACAGAATCCCCGGCCACGACCACCGGTTCCCGTCACGCCGCCGCCCAAGATCCTCAATTAGGGGCGGGATGCCGCGAGAAGCCCCTGCCGCGCGATGCGGCAGCAAGCTGCCTCCTGCGGCCGCGCGATGCGGCCGCTCGAGGCAGTTTGCCGACAGTCCGGCGTCCACCTTCCGACGAGCGGTGCGACGGTTTTCGCGAGACCCTGAGATCGGGGCCGCGCCCGGCAGTGGCGACGGGCGACAGGCGAGCGCGCCTGAGAACGGCGACGCACATCCAGCAGACACCCGCACCTAGTGAGGAAGGCGGGCCGTGATGACCGAATCGGATACCGGAGCCACTGGGCGGAGCCACGGCGAGGTCGGTCCAGTCTCTGCGGTCAGGCTGAGCGTCAATGAGCAGGTGCACCGGGTCGAGGTGGATCCGCGCACTTCGCTGCTCGACGCGCTGCGCGAGCATCTGTGGCTGAGTGGTACCAAGAAGGGGTGCGACCACGGGCAGTGCGGCGCCTGCACGGTGCTGATCAACGGCCGCCGCGTCAACTCCTGCCTGACGCTGGCCGTCATGCACGAGGACGACGAGATCGTCACGGTCGAAGGCCTGGGCGATCCCGAAGGCATGCACCCTATGCAACGCGCCTTCGTCGAGATGGACGGCTTTCAGTGCGGCTACTGCACGCCGGGCCAGATCTGCTCGGCGGTCGGCATGCTCGCCGAGGTGGAGGCGGGCTGGCCCAGTCACGTCACCGCCGACGTGGCGACGCCGCACATCGCGTTGACGGACGAGGAGATCCGCGAGCGGATGAGCGGCAACATCTGCCGGTGCGCCGCCTATCCGAACATCGTCGCGGCCATCCGGAGCACGGCGGGAGGCGGCACGCAATGAGGTCCTTCACCTACGAGCGAGCGACGGACGCCCGGGCCGCCGTCGCCGCCGTGTCCAGAGACGGCGCGAAGTTCATCAGCGGTGGCACCAATCTGCTCGACCTGATGAAGCTCGACATCGAGACGCCCAGCCATCTCGTCGACATCAGTCGGCTTCCCCTGCGGGCCATCGAGGAACTTCCGGACAGCGGACTGCGCATCGGCTCTCAGGCGGCCAACTCCGAGGTGGCCGCGGACGAACGAGTGCGTGCCCGCTATCCGGTGCTGTCGGAGGCGCTGGTGGCCGGCGCCTCGGGCCAGTTGCGCAACATGGCGTCCACCGGGGGAAATCTGCTCCAGCGCACGCGGTGCCCGTACTTCTATGACACGGCCGCAGGTTGCAACAAGCGTGATCCGAGCTCCGGTTGCTCCGCGATAGGCGGGTTCAACCGGATACACGCGATCCTCGGCGCCAGCGACTCCTGTATCGCCACCAACCCGTCGGACATGGCCGTCGCGCTGGCCGCCCTGGAGGCGGAGGTCGAGTTGCTCGACGCCGATCAGGCGGTGCGTCGCGTCGCCATCGCCGACTTCTACCGGCTGCCGGGCGCTACGCCACACATCGAGACCGAGCTGCGGCGCGGCGAGATGATCACGGGCGTCGTCCTGCCGCCGCCCCCGCCGGGCCGACAGAAGTACCGCAAGGTGCGCGACCGGGCGTCCTACGAGTTCGCACTGGTCTCCGTGGCGGCCGTCGTCTCGGTCGACCAGGGCACGATCCATGAGGCGCGCGTGGCGTTCGGCGGTGTGGCGCACAAGCCGTGGCGGTCCGCCGAGGCGGAGGCAGCGCTGAGGGGTCGTCCGGCCACGATGGCCACCTATCGCGCGGCGGCCGAGGAGGCCATGCGCGACGCGGTCGGGCAGGGGCACAACGACTTCAAGATCGACCTGGCCAAGCGCACGCTGTGCCGCACGCTGGCGCAGGTGGCCGGCGCGAGCTGAGGAGGCCACATGATCGGGCAAGCTGTGAACCGGGTCGACGGCCCGCTGAAGGCCACCGGCCGGGCAGCCTACGCCTACGAGCACTGGGAGGCCGGTCAACCGCTCTACGGTTTCATCGTCGGCGCGACGATCGGCAAAGGCCGCATCACCCGGATCGACACCGACGATGCCGAACGCGCACCGGGCGTGCACTGGGTGATGACTCATCTCAACGCCCCGGAGCAAGGCCCGCGCGACGAGTCCATTTCCTTCGAATACTGGCGCGCCCAGCCGCAGATGACCAGCGCCGAGATTCACTACTACGGCGAACCGGTCGCCCTCGTCGTCGCCACGACCTTGGAACAGGCCCGCGCCGCGGCCGGGCTCGTCGAGGTCGAATACACCACAGGCCGGGGTCGTTTCGACTTCGGTGAGTACGAAGATGACGTATACATCCCGAAAGCGGTCAATGCCGGCCTGCCCACCGACACCGCGGTGGGCGATTTCGATGCCGGGTTCGCCGGTGCGGACGTCCAGATCGACCAGCAGTACTCGACGCCGTACGAGTTCTCACTGCCGATCGAACCCAACGCGTGCCTGGCGGAGCCGCGTGGCGAGGACTTGATCGTCTACCTCAGCGCGCAGATCGTCGACGCGGCGCAGGCCTCGGTCGCCGGCACGCTGCGGATGGACCCGGAGCGGGTTCATGTCGTCGCCCCGTTCGTCGGCGGCGGGTTCGGCTCCAAGCTGGGCATCCATGCCGAGACGATCCTGGCGGCGCTCGCCGCCCGAACGTTGCGGCGGCCGGTCAAGGTCGCGCTGACCCGGCAGCAGGTCTTCCAACTCGTCGGTATGCGCCCCATATCGAGCCAGCGGGTCCGGCTGGGCGCGGGGCGCGACGGACGGCTGACCGCGATCGCCCACGACGTCACCATGCACACCAACCCCGACATCGAGTTCGCCGAGCAGACCGCCGCCACCGTCCGCAGCCTCTACGCCGCGCCCCACCGGTTGACCAGCCACCGGCTGACGGCCCTCGACCTGCCGCGGGGGACGGACGTCCGCGCGCCGGGCGAGGCGCCGGGCATGCTGGCGATCGAGTCGGCGATGGACGAACTGGCCGACGCCCTCCGGATGGACCCGGTCGAGCTGCGGATCCGCAACGAACCCACCGTCGATCCCGAGCGCGACGTGCCGTACAGCGACCGGCATCTGGTCGAGTGCCTGCGCGAGGGCGCGCGCCGGTTCGGCTGGGAGAACCGCCCGGACACCCCGGCGAGCGCTCGCGAGGGACGATGGCTGGTCGGCTACGGCATGTCGTCCGCCATCCGGGGACACTTCCAGGGACCGACGACCGTACGTGTACGCCTCGACGCCGACGGCACCGCCGTCGTCCTGACGGACATGACCGACATCGGCACAGGCACGTACACCATCCTGTCCCAGGTCGCGGCCGAGGGGCTCGGACTCCCGCTCGAAAGGGTACGGGTCGAGCTCGGGCGTTCCGACAATCCCACCAGCTGGGGGTCCGGAGGGTCGTGGGGTGCCACCAACTCGTGCACCGCCGCGCATCGGGCGTGCGCGGCCCTGCGCGAGAAGCTGCTGAACGCGGCCCGCGGCGACGCAGGCTCTCCGCTGCACGGCCTGGACCCGGCCGACGCCGTGTTCTCCGATGGCAACGTGGCCATCGGGGGCGTCTCCGAGGCGCTGAGCGAGATCGTCGCGCGCAGCCATCCCGAAGGCGTGGAGGCGGAGGGCCGGGTCCGCTACATGGGCGACGATCCGAACTACACGGACTACTCGATCAACACCTACGGGGCCCATTTCGCCGAAGTGGGAGTCGACGCGGACACCGCCGAGATCCGGCTGCGGCGCATGCTCGGCGTGTTCTCGGTGGGCCGCGTCTTCAACCCGAAGACGACCCGCTCGCAGCTGATCGGCGGCATGATCTGGGGAGTCGGCGCGGCACTCGAGGAGGAGGCCGTCGTCGACCTGCGATCCGGCGCCTTCGTCAACCGCGATCTGGCGGGGTATCTGGTGCCGGTCCACGCCGACATCCCCGCCGTGGAAGCTGTCGTCCTCGACGGGTACGACGACAAGGCCAACCCCCTGGGCGCGAAGGGCGCCGGCGAGGTCGGCATCTGCGGGGCCGGTGCGGCTGTCGCGAACGCGGTGTTCAACGCCACCGGAGTGCGGGTCCGCGACTTCCCGATCACCATCGAGAAGGTGTTGCCCGGTCTGCCCCTGCTGGAGGCCTGAAACCGGCGCCGCGACGCCACCACCGCGGACAGCGAGCGCACCGACCCGTCGCCGGCCCTCCGCGCTGGTCGCGCACGAAGGTCGTGACCTGGTTGGAGTTCTTGTAGCCGAGATATCTCGAGGCCTCCGCTGCGTTCAGCAGCGTCTCTGCCGGGAGGGAGGGCGGTACGTGCTCGGCGAGCCGTGCCGGCGCTCGGTGGGTGAACCACTCGGTGACCTCCGCGTGGTCCCACAGCCGGGCGCGGCCGCGCTTGCCGACAGGCTCGGGGAACGCCTTGCCGACCGCGTTCTGTGCGCGCCCGGTGTGGAGGCCGGTGATCCGTGCAGGCGTGAGACCCTGCTCAGCCGCAATCTCGGCAGCGTCGGCCAGCTGTTTCTCCGACGCTCCCGGCTTACGGCCTACTCCTGCGGGATCAGGCAGACCCCGGGGCGCGCGGCGGCCTCGGCCATCTCCACGTAGGCCATGGCCGCCGGCGTCCTCTCCCACTCGGCCGGGGCCAGCAGCAGGATCACCTCGTCGCGGTCCTGCGAGGCATCGCACGGCATGCCAGCCGTTTCCGTAGCGGACACCAGGGCGGCGGTCGCCAGTCCATCGACGCGCGCTGTCACCTCCCGGAGCAGAAGTTGCAGGCCCTGCTGGTACAGCTCGTTCGCCTCGCTCAGGAGCAGCACCAGGTCCTCGCCGTGGCTGGCCGGGGCTGCCGCAGCGAGGTCGAGGATGCGCAGGGTCGCCGTCATCATGAGCAGTATCCCCGCGTAAGAGGGGTAGCGGTCAGCTGCAGTCATCGCAGCCGGCTGTGCTGTGCACGAGCTCGCCGTGGCCAGAGCGAGCCCTGGAGTCAGAATCTTGCACTTCAGCGACCGGGAACCCGCGCGCCAGCCACCACAAGCATTCTTCCGGTTCGGCGACGGGTACGACGGAGCCGGCGCAGACCGGGGTTGCCATGTGCCGCCGCGTCAAGGCAGTCAACGGCGTGGGCGACCAGGAGGCGAGCATCTGCGCCGTACGGAACTATCGCTCCAGATACGCGCGGCGGGCCCCTGCGTATACATGTGCGTATACTTAGGTTATGTCTGATGCGATGATTCGAGTGCCGGCCGAGGTTCGTGACCGGCTGGCAGTGCTCGCGGAGTCCCGCGGCACGTCGATCCGGACCCTGGTGCAGGAGTTCGCGGAGTCCACACTGACGGACGAAGAGCGCCGCGATCGGGCCGAACGTACCCGTGCCTATCTTGCGGAGCAATTCGGTGTCGAGGTGTCCGACGAGGAAAGCGTGGCAATGGGTGCCCGTCTGCGCGAGGCATTCGGGCCTGCGAACGGCGCGACCGCGTGATCCTTCACCATCTGGTGCTTGATGCGCCGACCCTGCTGGCGCTCGCTGGGAACCGGCAGGTCTCTGCGCTGGTCCATCGGGCGCACTTCGAGACGGAGACCCGATTGTGGGTGCCGGTGCTGTCGGTCCTGGAGGCCGACCGGGAACACCGGGGGATGGTCGACCACGTTGGGCAGCTGGAGGTCCTGCACACTGTCGATCTCGACTATCCTGCGGCACTCGCGACGGCGGACCTGTTCCACGACGGCGTCCCGGTTGGCATTGGCGCGGCGATCCACGCAGCGCGACACCTGCCCGAGTGGGGAACGGACGCGCTGATCGCAACGGTGGAGCCGAAGGTCTATGCCGGGCACGGCGTTCGTGTACTCGATCTCAACCGGTGATGCCCCTCCGCCTCGGCCAGCACCCCCACGTCCCGGGCGCACCCCCACCGATGGCCTGTCCCGTCTCCCGGTAAGCACCATGGTGAATGCCTGCTTGTGGTAGACGGGGATTGAGGAACATCGGAACGAAAGCCGGCGCTAAGACCGTGTCCTACATGGCAGTTGGTCGTTGCGCTGGACATGGGGAGTGGACGGTGGGGATGGATCGTTCCGGACGGCTTGTGGGAGATCGCGAGGCCGCTGCTGCCGCCGGCCCGGGTGCGTCCGCAAGGGGGCGGGGTCGCGAACATCGATGATGAGGCGGTGTTTGCCGCGATCATCTATGTTCTGGTCAGCGGGTGTGCATGGCGGGCGTTACCGCCGTGCTTTGGGGCGTCGAAGTCGACCGTGCATCGCCGCTTCGTCATCTGGTCTCGCGCCGGAGTATGGGGGCAGCTGCATCAGAAGGTTCTCCAGCTTCTGGACGAGCGAGACCTGGTCGACCTCTCCCGCGCGGTTCTCGATTCAGCCCACGTGAGGGCTAAAAGGGGGGCGAACTTGCAGGTCCGAGCCCCGTGGACCGGGGTAAGCCCGGTTCCAAGATGCACGTCCTGTCCGACGCGAACGGACTGCCCCTACGCGTCGGAGTCTCCGCCGCCAACACCCACGACAGCCTCGCCCTGAAGCCGATGCTGTCCCATTTCCACATGGGACACGAATCCCACGCGACCGATTCCAAGCCCCAACGCCTCCATGCGGACAAGGCGTACGACGTGCCTCATCTGCGGCGATGGCTATGGGGCAAGCACATCGGCGTCCGCATCGCCCGCAAGGGAGTCGAGTCCAGCGAGCGACTCGGCCGTCGAAGGTGGGTCATCGAACGCACCATGTCCTGGCTGACCGGCTACCGCCGGCTCAACCACCGCTACGAGCGGAAACCAGGCAACTACCTGGCCTTTCTCGGACTGGCCGCAGCCCTCTGCTGCTACAAACGGCTCCTCACGCTGACCATGTAGGACACGGTTTAAGCCCCTGGAGGGCTTGGGAGCGCTTTGACCTGGGGTTCGGCGGGGGCGGAGCCTTCGGCAGTCGTGTTGATCACTGACTGTCTGGAGGCCCGGGGTGCCGGTCGAGTTTCTGACGGATGAGCAAGCCGCGAAGTATGCGGCGTACGACGGGGCGCCGTCGTCCCGTACGGAGTTGGAGCGGTTCTTTTTCCTGGACGACGCGGACCGGGCGCTGATCGAACCGAAGCGGCGGGCCCACAACCGGCTCGGGTTCGCGGTGCAGATGACCACGGTGCGGTTCCTCGGGGTGTTCCTGGACGATCCGACCGACGTGCCGGCGGAGGTGGTCGACTACCTCGCCGAGCAGCTCGGTATCGGGGACGCGTCGGCGCTGAAGGCGTACGGCGAGCGGGAGAACACCCGGCTCGACCACGTCCGTGAGCTGCGGCGGGTCCTGGAGTACACGGAGTTCGCCGAGGCGGAGGCGGAGCTGCGGGCGTGGGTGGACGCGCGGGCCTGGACGACCGGGGAGGGGCCGAAGGCGCTGTTCGACGCGGCGGCGGGGTGGCTGCGTGAGCGGCGTGTGCTGCTGCCCGGGGTGACGACGCTGGCCCGGCTGGTGGCCGCGGTGAGGGAGGCGGCGAACCAGCGGCTGTGGGACACCCTCTACGGGGTGCTGAGCACCGGTCAGCGTGCGGTGCTGGACTCCCTGCTGACGGTGCCGCCGGGCGCCCGGGTGTCGGAGCTGGACCGGCTGCGCCGGGGTCCGGTGCGGATCTCCGGGCCACAGATGAAGTGGGCCTTGGAGCGGGCCGAGGAGATCGCGGCCTTCGGGATGGGCGAGGTGGACGTGTCCGCGATACCGCCGCGGCGGCTGGCTGAGCTGTCGCGGTACGGGGTCGACGGCAAGGCGTCGCTGCTGCGGCGGCACGGTGACTCCCGGCGCCTGGCCACGCTGCTGGCCACGGCGGTCTACCTGACGTCCCGGGCGGTCGATGACGCCCGGGACCTGCTGGAGGTGCTCATCGCGACGAAGCTGCTGGCCAGGGCGGAGCGGGAGACGGCGAAGGAGAAGCTGAAGACCCTGCCGCGCGTGGAGCGGGCGTCGGCGAAGCTGGCCGCCGCGTTCCAGATCGTGTTCGACACCACCAGCGAGCAGGTCGACACCGACACCGGGGAGATCAGCCCGCCCGAGGTGGAGACGCTGGAGGCGATGTGGGAGCGGATCGAGCAGGTGGTGCCCCGGCACGAGCTGGCGGCGGCGATTGCCGCGCTGTTCGAGCTGACTCCGCCGCTCGACTCGGACGCGGACGAGGCATGGCGGGCCCAGTTGGTCACCCGGTTCGGCACCGTGCGGCCGTTCCTGAAGCTCCTGGTGACGGTGGTCGACTTTGGTGCCACGCCGGAGGGCCTGCCGGTCCTGAAGGCGTTGAAGTCGCCGCCGGACCTGATGGGACGCAAGAAGGTCGGCCCGGCGGAGATCGACACCGGCCTGCTCGCCGGATCGTGGCGGCGCCTGGTGCTCTCCGCGCCGCACCTGGAGCCGGGCACGGTCGACTGGAAGGCGTACGCGTTCTGCGTGCTGGAGCAACTGCACCGGATGCTGCGGAGCAAGCAGGTGTTCGCCAAGAACTCCTTCAAGTGGGGCGACCCCCGCGCGAAGCTGCTGGACGGAGACGCATGGGAGCAGGCCAAGCCCACCGTGCTCGCCTCGCTCAACCTGCCCGCCGAGGCGGGTGAGCACCTGGCGGCGCGGGCCGCGCTGCTGGACGGCACCTACCGCGAGGTCGCCGCACGAGTGCCGGCGAACTCACAGATCGTGTTCGACGACGACGGCCGCCTGCACTTCGCCGCCCTCGAGCCGGAGCCCGAACCCGCCTCCCTGCGTCAGCTGCGCGAGGCAGTGGAGGCGATGCTGCCCCGGGTCGACCTGCCGGAGGCCCTGCTGGAGGTGTTCTCCTGGACCGGCGCCGACCAGGCATTCACCTCGGTCACCGGCGGCGAGGCCCGGCTGAAGGACCTGCACGTGACGATCGCCGCCCTCCTTGTCGCGCACAGCTGCAACGTCGGCTACACCCGGGTCATCGGGGCTGCGGACGCGTTGAAGTACGGGCGCCTGTCCCATGTCGACCAGACGTATCTGCGGCTGTCGACGTACCGGGCCGCGAACGCCACACTGATCGACTACCAGGCAGCCATCCCGCTCGCGCAGACGTGGGGCGGCGGCCTGGTCGCCTCCGTGGACGGCATGCGGTTCGTCGTCCCCGTGCCGTCGGTGTACGCGCGGCCGAACCCGAAGTACTTCGGGCGCCGGGGCGGGGCGACCTGGCTGAACATGATCAACGACCAGGCGGCGGGGCTGGGCGGGAAGGTGGTGGCAGGCACCCCGCGCGACTCGCTGTACGTGCTGGACGTCCTCTACGACCGCGACGGCGGCAAACGCCCGGAGATGATCGTCACAGATACCGCGAGCTACAGCGACATTGTCTTCGGGCTGCTCACCTTGGCGGGGTTCACGTATGCGCCGCAGCTCGCTGACCTGCCTGACCAGAAGATGTGGCGCATCGACCGCGCCGCTGACTACGGCGCTTTCCAGGATGCGGCCCGCGGCCGGATCGATCTCGCCAGGATCGAACGGCACTGGGAGGACATTCTTCGGATCATCGGCTCCATCCACACCGGCGCCGTGCGCGCGTACGACGTGATCCGGATGCTGTCCCGCGACGGCCGACCCACCCCGCTCGGCGACGCGATCGCCACTACGGGCGGATCGCCAAGACCCTGCACATCCTGCGCCTGGCCGACGAGCCCGGCTACCGGCGGCAGATCAAGAGCCAGGCGAACCTACAGGAGGGCCGCCACTCTCTCGCCCGGAAAATCTTCCATGGTCGATCCGGGCAGCTCTACCAGCGCTACCAGGACGGTATGGAAGACTAGATCGGCGCCCTGGGCCTGGTCCTCAACGCTCTCGTGCTGTTCAACACGCGGTACATGGACGCCGCGGTGAACCAGCTGCGTGCGGATGGCTTCGACGTCCGTGACGAGGACGTGGCCCGCCTCTCGCCGTTCGTCAGGCATCACATCAACATGCTCGGCCGGTACTCCTTCCAGCTTCCCGACCTGCCCGGCGGCCTGCGTCCGCTGCGCGATCCGGACGCGGCCGAAGAGGCGTGAATCTGGTGCGGGTGGCATTCACCGCCGGGGCTATCCCGGCGGTGACGTTTGCACTGGTCACCGGCTCGGAGTGCTGGGAGCCGTAACGCAACTGGGGTCGCGGCGGCTATGAAGTTCCGGGCTGCTGTTGGGTCGGCACTGGGGGCGTGAGCGGCCGCCAACACCGGGTGGGTGCGGCGGCCGTGGGTGGGATCGGCTCCTGGTTCGAGTCAGTCAGCCCGGAGTAGGGCGCGCAGCTCGGAGGTGTCGATGATGTGGGCGCGTGAGGGAAAGACATGGTGGAGCAGGACGTTGTGGACTTCGGTGTCTGGGTCGGCCACGCCGTCGGACAGGACGTAGAGCTGGTAGTCGCGGTCGGCCGCGTCGATGACGGTGGACAGGACGGCGCCGCTGGTGCTGACGCCGGAGACGACCAGAGTGGTGATGTCGCGCTCGCGTAGCTGCTGGTCGAGGTCGGTGGTGGACATGCCGCCGTAGCGGATCTTGCGCACGACGATGTCGCCGTCCTGGGGAGCCAGGCGCTCGTGGATGGCAGCGGCAGGGTCCTCGTGGTGCATGACGCGGTGTTGGGCCAGCGGGGCGAAGGACTTGTTGGAGGCCGGGATCGCGTCCCAGTCGGCATCGGTGAAGCCGACGCGTACGTAGGCGATGGTGCCGCCGTTTGCGCGAACGTCGGCGATGGCCCCTTCCACACGACCGAGCAGGGCGTTTCGATCCTGGCCTTCGGGCACGAAGGCCAGGATCGCGGGCTGGTAGTCCATGACGAGAAGAGCGGTGTGGGTGGGGTCAAGTGCGGGGGCAGTGCTCACGCGAGTGTTCTCCTTGCTGGTGGTGTGCCTGTCGACGCGGACGCGCACCGGTGGACCGGTTGAGGGCTGCGGACTTCAGTGGTGAGTTGCGGTGTCTCATGAGTGGCTGCGGGACAGTTCCGGCTCGTGCTGCGACGTCTGGTCCTGTCGGGGAAGCAGGAGCGGTGTGGTCAGGATGAGCAGTCCTGCGACTGTGAGAGCGGTGCGTGGGCTGGTGACGTCGGCGAGCAGCCCGGCGAGTGCGGTGAGGACGGCGATGGACGCCTGCTGGCCGATCGACCAGGCCGACAGGGTTCGGGCGACGAGATGCTTGGGGGTGTGTTCGAGCCGGTAGGTGGCGAGCACCGGGCTGTACAGGCTCATGTTGATGATGATCGCCAGCTCGACGGCCATCACGGTGACGAGGCCGACGACGCCGGGACGGACAAAGGCCAGGCCGATCAGCCAGATGGCGCGCAGAGTGCCGACGGTCCGGAAGACCCAGTGCCGGCCGAATCGGGCCACGACACGGCGGGCCAGCCGGGAGCCGATGAGGCCGCCGAGGCAGGGAGCGGCGAAGGCAAGGGCGTACTGCCAGGGTGGGAACCCAAGC
This sequence comes from Streptomyces sp. NPDC046859, assembly GCF_040645135.1. Classification (NCBI taxonomy): domain Bacteria; kingdom Bacillati; phylum Actinomycetota; class Actinomycetes; order Kitasatosporales; family Streptomycetaceae; genus Streptomyces; species Streptomyces sp. NPDC046859. Next base: position 47,832 of record NZ_JBEYXR010000017.1, on the reverse strand, counting down.
TCGCGAAGCAGGAGCACGGCCAGCAGCGGCTCGGTGGCCATGATCAGACCGGCGACGAGCACTTGGTTGAGGTAGAGCGGCCGCAGACCGGGGTGGCCCATGATGTGTCGCCAGCCGTCGAGCAGTGCGCCCGCCCGGACCGGGCTCTTGTCGGCCGTTCGCGGCGCTTCTTCCTGGCCGCGGAGCGCGGTGATGCCCAGCGCCGAGAGCAGGTAGCTGAGCGCGTCGGCCACCACGGTAGTGACCGGCCCGAACAGGCCGATCGCCGCCCCGCCGAGCGGTGGTCCGACCGCGATGGAGCTCCAGTTCGTGGACTCGAACCGCGCGTTGGCGACGAGAAGGTCGTCCGGGCGGACGAAGGTTTTGAGGTAGGCGCCGCTGGCCGCGTTGAAGGCGATCTTGGCTGCGGCGACCACGGCCGAGACTACGAGCAGTTGGACGAAACTGAGCCATCCGAAGGCGTAGGCGACCGGGATCGTCGCCGTGGCCGCAAACCGGGTCAGGTCCATCATGATCATGACCGGGCGCTTACGCCGGAACTCCACCCACGGTGCGAGTGGCACCGCGATCAGCGCGCCCACCGCAGGGCCGACCGCGGACAGCGCGGACACCTCGGCGGGTCCGGCATGCAACACCAGCACGGCGATCAGCGGCAACGCCCCGAATCCCAGCCCGGACCCGTACGCGCTCACCGCATATGACGCCCACAGCCAGCCGAACTGCCGACCCAACCGTCTCCTGCCCACCATGCTCAGCGCACTCCCCTTGAGGTCCCACCCGAACAAACTGACGTTGACCGATGAGAGGTAAGCGGGCAGGACAACGGCAGGTCAAACAACTGACCTGCCAGCAATCCACAACTATCAGTTGTTCGCTAAGGTGAGTCGGCGTGGACCTCGAAGCAGTACGTACCTTTGTCGCCGTCGCGGAAGCGGGCCAGTTCCAGAAAGCCGCCACCGATCTGTCGATCACCCAGCAGGCTGTCTCCAAACGCATCGCCACACTGGAGCACGACCTCGGTGTGCGGCTGTTCACCCGTGCCCCCCGCGGCGCCGAGCTCACCATCGACGGGCAGGCGTTCCTGGCCCACGCACGCGAGCTGCTGCGCGTCGCCGAGCGCGCGGGTGCGTCCGTACGCCCGGGCCACCGTCCGCTGCGTGTCGACGTGATCGCCTCGCGCAGCGCGCAGTCGAGCCTGATGCGCGGTTTCCATCGCGCACACCCCGAGATCGACCTCGACGTGATGATGCTGTTCGACATCGAGACGGCCGTCACCGCAATTCGCTCCGGTGAGATCGACGCGTCCTTCCGCGCCGTCGCCGCGCCCGGCAGGCCACTTCCCGGGGACATCGCGTCCGTCCGGGTGCTCGACGAGCCGCTCCAACTCCTCACCGGCCCCGCCCATGCACTGGCAGGCGCCCGGTCGGTGACCGTCGCCCAGCTCACCGGGCACCGGATCTGGATGCCCGGCATCGCCCCCGGTACCGAGTGGGGCGCCTACTACGACGACCTCGTCGCCGAGTTCGACCTCACCATCGAAGTGACCGGCCCCAACTTCGGCTCCGACGCACTCCTCGACACCATCGCCGACACCCCGGCCCTGGCCACCTTCATGGGCGAACACACCCGCCTCATCTGGCCCACCGACCACGGCCTGCGCCGTATCCCGGTGACCGACCCGACGCCCGTCTACCCGCACTCGCTCCTCTGGCACCGAGATAACCCCCACCCAGCGCTGACCACCCTCCGCACCTATCTCGCCGCCACGACGGCCGGCCAAGACGCCGCCGGGACCTGGGCACCGGGCTGGGTGATTCCTCGCTGAACGGCTCCTGCCCGTGCGGCCAGCCCCACCCAGAGCAGGCGGTCAACGGCGGGCGTCGCCGGGGGCGAGCAGGCTGGTCAGCTCGGCGATTGCCTCCGGGGAGGGCTTGAAGTAGCGGCGGACGTTCTCCGGCTTCTTGTGCCGGGACTTCGCCATCAGCATCAACAGCGAGGCACCCTGCTCGCCGAGATGGGTCAGGGCGGAGTGGCGGTACTCGTGCAGGTCCCAGCCCGTACCCGCTCCGCGCAGGGCGTGTGCTCGTCGAGCAGGGCGCGGGCCTGCCCGTACGACAGCCTGGCCAGCCCAGTGTCCGGGCATACGTCGCGGAGGCTGACGACCTTGCCCGGCCCTGGGCGGCGATGGGTGACGAACACCGGCCCGCGGGTTCGTCCCTTGAGTAGCCGGGGCAGCAGCCGGGCGGTGCCGGCATCCCAGTACACGGGCTCCAGCACGTAGTCCTCGCGCGACTGGCCCCGGCGGCGGGCCTTGGTCCGGGCGCCCTTGGCCTTGACCAGGCAACGGCGCCCTGCGAGGTCCAGCTCCTCGATGTTGACGCCCAGGATCTCCTCGGACCGCCCGGCGGTCTCGTAGAGCATCCGCCACAGCGTCTTCTCCCGCAGGTGCACCTCGCGCCGTGCGATCAGCCGGTCGACCGCCATCTTCGAGCGGGCCGGGGTCTCGGAGTCCGGCACCGCCAGCCGCTTCGCCCAGGCCGGGACCATCGGTCCCTCGTAGCCTCGCTCTCGGCACCAGCCGAGCCAGGACAGCACCCCCGCCCGGCGGGAGTTCCAGGTGTTGACCGCCGCGGTGCCCCAGAGCAGTTCCAGGGCCTCACCGATCTCCTCGTCCGCGACCGACGTCAGCGGCCGGGCCTCGCCGAGCCGTTCGGCGGTCTTGCCCACCCCGATCCCGTAGTTTCGAACCGTGTTCGAGTTACCAAGCGAGTCGAGAAACACGTCCGCCGCCGCCCGGACGGTCAACGCCTTCCCGGCCGGCAGCTGTACGACGGTGGGCACCACTTCCCCCTTGCCACAGATAACAGGGCCGCTTCACGTAGCGGCCGGAGAGCGTCACCACAGGTGACGGATCAAGTTACCGCAGATATCGGGGTGTTATCCGTGGGACGACTTCAGACAGGCCCGGCAACCGATGAACCGTCAGCCGCCCACCAGGGCCGACGGAGGCTTAGCGCCGGTTTTCGTTCCGATGTTCCTCAACCCCCTAGACGCCCGGGCAAGCCCAACCAGGTTTCGGCGTGACCCACCGTGGTCCGCCCTCTCGCCAGGACATCGTCCGCTCGATCCCCCAACGACGGCGCCCCAGGCGTTCGCTGGACTCGATGCCTTTGCGGGCGATGCGCACGCCGATGCGTTTGCCGCGTAACCATTTCCGCAGGTGGGGGACGTCATACGCCTTGTCGGCGTGCAGGCGCTGAGGCTTGAAGTGGCGGCCGCGGTGGGGGTCGTGTCTCCTTACGTTGTTCCTGGGTCTGATTCAGGACATGCTCGGGACCGGACTCCCTCAGGACTCGCAGCAGGCCGGGCGCCCGCCGGGCGACGTGGTCGACGACGGCAGTGACGTAGGCGTGGGCGGTGCCGACGGATATGCCGAACCCGGCGGCGATCTGCGTAAGCGGGTCGTGCCGGCGCAGGTAGACCAGGGCGACGAGAGCACGCTGGTGAGGCGGGAGCTTGCAGCGTCGGTCACCCTCACGGGTGACGATGAGCATGGTTACCCACTCGACGAGGGCGTGAGGCAGGTCGAGTGCGGCAGGATAGGGCACCAACGAGGCTCCTGCGCTGACGAGTTGAGACGTCGAACACCTCACTCAACGGCACGCGAGCCTCGTGCGTTGCGGGACACCGACCCGTCACCCGACCAGTGGCCACGCCGAAAGAGCTCAGTGAGCCAGCCCGAGGGCGGCAAGGAGCACTGCGAGCCCGTGCCCACCGACACCCTGGACGCTACGGCTGCAGACCGAGCACCTGGGGTCGAGTCAACAAGTCAGGGAGCACTGTGAACAGCCGGGACCGCACCCCGTACTTCCGCTGGCAGCGCCACTTGCCGCGCCTCTTCACCGCGTCGCTGATCAATCGGGCTGCGGCCCGCTACGGTTTGCCGACCGCTGGTGTGCTGCGGCAGTGGACGTGCCGCAACTCCCCGGCCCGGCTGGACGGCGGCGGCGTGCGGGCCGACGCGGAGATCGTGCTCAACGAAGCGCGGGGTTGAGCCGGCGGCGCTGGCCCGGGCCCTGCCCGCTTTCACCGTGGATGATCCCAAGAGCAGCAGCGGGGCCGTCCGACCGCCGGTGAGGGGGCCTCAGGAGCCGTACAACGCTTCAATGTCGGCCGCGTACGCCTGCACGATCGCGGCGCGGCGCAGCTTCAGCGACGGTGTCATGAGGCCGTTGGCCGTGCTGAACTCGTGCGGGATGATCCGGAACGCGCGGATCGCCTCGGCCTGGGAGACCGCCGCGTTCGCCATCGTCACGGCCCGCTGGATCTCCCCACGCAGTTCCTCGTCGATCGTCGCCTCCCGGGGCCGGGCGTGCTGCTGTGCGCGGAGCCGGCACCAGTGCTGGGACGCCTCGGGATCCAGGGTGATCAGCGCCGCGATGAAGGGACGGTTGTCGCCGACGACGAGGCACTGGGAGATCAGGGGATGTCTCAGCAGCCGCTCCTCCAGCACCCGGGGATTGACGCTCTTGCCGCCACTGGTGATGAGGATGTCCTTCTTGCGCCCGGTGATGACCAGGAAGCCGTCGTCGTCCAGCCGGCCCACGTCGCCCGTCGCGAACCACCCGTCTCGCAGCACCGACCCGGTGGCCGCCGGATCGCCGAGATAGCCGGAGAAGACGACGTCCCCGCGGACCCAGATCTCCCCGTCCCGTGCCACGTGGACGGAGCAGCCGGGCAGGGGTCTGCCGACGGTCCCGTAGCGGGGCCGGCCCGGTGGCTGGCTGGTCACGGCGGCGGTCGTCTCGGTGAGCCCGTACCCGTCGTGGATGGTGACCCCGGCTCCGGCGAAGAACAGGCAGAGTTCCCGGTCGAGACTCGACCCGCCGGAGGTGGCGTACCGGACCCGGCCGCCGAGGACGGCCCGCAGCCGCCCGTACACCAGACGGTCGAAGACGGCGTGCGAGGCCTTCAGCAGCGGTCCGGGCCCCGAGCCCTCGCCCCTGTCCCGGCGCTCCACTTCCTCGGCGTAGCGCACCGCGACGTCCACGGCCCGGTCGAAGAACGCCTCCCGGCTGGCTGCTTCGGCCGAACGCCTGGCCGAATGAAAGATCTTCTCGAAGATGTACGGCACGGCGAAGACGTACGTCGGCCGGAACGACGCCAGGGCGGGCAGCAGCGCGGCGGGGGACAGGTCCGGCTGATGCCCCAGCCGGATGCCGCCGCGCATGCAGACGACCTGCACCATCAGACCGTAGATGTGCGAGAGGGGCAGGAAGGCCAGAACGGCCGGCTGCTCACCGGGCTCGGCGAGGACCTCCCGCCAGCCCGCGTTCAGGGTGTCGCATTCGGCCGCGAGACCGGCGTGGGTGATCAGGCAGCCCTTGGGGTGAGGGCCGGTGGTGCCGGAAGTGTAGGCGATGGTGGCGACCGAGCCCGGCTGCACAGCCCTGCGGTGCTGGTGCACCACGTGGTCGGGGATGCCCCGGCCCGCGTCCGCCAGCCATTGGACGCAGTTCGCGTCCAGTTGCCATATCGCCCGCAGCAGCGGCAGCTGGTCGCAGACCGCCCCCACGGTCATGGCATGGTCCTCGTGTTCCACCACGACGGCCACCACCTGCGCGTCCGACAGGATCCAGCGGACCTGGTCCGCCGAGGAGGTCGGGTAGACGGGCACCACCTGGGCGCCGATGGACCATAACGCGTAGCTGAACAGCGTCCACTCGTAACGCGTCCGGGACATCACGGCGACGCGGTGACCGAACTGGATCCCGCCGGCCAGCAGCCCCTTGGCCAGCGCCAGCACCTCGTCACGGAACTCGGCCGCGGTGACCGCACACCACCTCTGCTCGTCCAGGGGGTCGCGCCGGGCCAACTGCTCGAGCTTCGGGTCGCGTTCCGCCACGTCGTACACCGAGTCCGCAAGGCCTCCCGCCGACAGGGTTTCCACCAGTGCCGGAAGGCTGAAGTCACGCACGCTACCCCCAGGATGAGCCGTCCACCGTGCCGCGCCTCGCGGCGGGCAGGGGCGCAACATACCGGCAGGCATCCCGGGTGCCTAGGTGCTGTCGGCCAATTCTCGTTGCATTGGTGCGCGGTGTCCGGTGCCGGGGTTCTCCCACACCGTTCAGGCCTCCCCACCACTGGTGCTGTGATCCCGGGCAAAGTGGCAGCACCTGCAGGCCGCTTGCCGGGAGGGGGTGTGTCAACTTATCGGCTGATCGCGGTTGCTGAGGTGTCAGTTGTTGCTCGGGGTCAGGCTGCCCTCGAAGGCGATCTAGAAGGCGTTCAGGGGTGCCTTCCAGCGCATGGTCCACCGCTTGCGGCCCTTCCCGGTCGGGTCCAGGCTCATGGCCTCGAAGGTGCCGGCGGTGTCTCGGGGCACCCTCACCTCCACCGGACCGACGTCGGTAAGTACGGTCTTGGCCCGGGTGCCGTTGCGGCTGTTGCCGTTGTTCTTCCCGGCCGGGTCGTGCTTGTCATAGCCGACGTGGTCGGTGATCTCGCCCTCCAGGGCGGACTCCAGCAGCCGCCTGGAAGCTCCTATAGATCGTCAAGTGGTCGGCTGAAGCTGTTGGGGCGTGATGTGTGGGCGAGGCAGGTGTCTGTAGACCTCCCGAGCGACGAACCGTTTCAGACAGCGGATGATGTCCTTCTTCGACATGCCTTGGGCGGTGCGGCGGGCAACGTACTCCTGTGTTCGGCGATCGTGTCGCATGCGGACGATGACGATGGTGTGCAGAGCCCGGTTGGCCTGGCGGTCGCCTCCGCGGTTGAGCCGGTGGCGGTCCGTTCGGCCGGAGGATGCTGGGATGGGTGCAGCCGCGCACAGGTGCGCGAAGGATGCCTCGGATCTCAGCCGCTCGGGGTTGTCACCAGCGGTGATCAGGAGCTGGCCGACGCTCTCAGGACCGACACCCGGCAGGGCAACCAGCTGAGGGGCGGCCCTCGTCACTAGGGGCTTCAGCTCAGCGTCCGCATCGGCGATCTCCTGGCTGAGCGCCCGGTATCGGCGGGCGAGACGCCGCAGAGCGGTCCTGACGGCGCAGGCCGGGTCCGCCAGACCGCCAGCGGGACGAGAGCGGGCCAGGTGGTCGACCAGCTCCACCGTGGGCATTCCCCGGAACTGCTCGCGCACCTCGGCAGGGGCGGTGATGATCAGGGTGCGGATCTGGTTGATGGCCTGGGTGCGGGCCTTGATAGCTGAGCTGCGGGCTACCCGCAGGGCGCGCATGGCCTCGGCGATGCCGTCGCGGGACTTCGGCGTCCCCTTTGCACGGCCCGAGAGTACGGCCATTGCTGCGGCGTAGGCGTCGACGGGATCGGACTTGCCATTGTCTCTTCGGGCCTTGCGGTCGGGCCGGTCCACCTCCATGACGGTGATGCCGTTCGCCATCAGGAACCGAGCCAGCTCGGCTCCGTAGGCGCCGGTTCCCTCCACTCCGACAGCGAGGACCTCGCCGTGCGAGCGCAGCCAGTCCAGTAGCTGCTGGTAGTCGGCCGGGCTGGGGGGGAACGGCTGCGTGGCCAGGTGACGCCCGACCGTGTCGATGACTGCGGCCTGGTGGATGTCTGTGTGGGTGTCGATCCCGCCGATGACGGCTATCTCATCCGCTGCCATGCTGGTGTCTGCTGTCCTTCCGTACGGCACGTGAGGGGCGGCACGCGCGCCGGTCGGGCAGACGGACAAGACAGTGATGGGACCTTTGGCCGGGCTCCTATGAAGTCACGGATGCCCGATCGGCCGCGCGCAGCGGCACCGCTTGGTAGATCGACAATTCCAAGCAAGGACAACCCAAGTGCCGATGGGCTGCCGGGTCAGACCTCCAAGCGGTGCCGCGGGCTACATCATCACTGTCAGCTGCTGCAACAACCCGCCCTCGCCGGTCAGCTGCAGTCCCTCGCTTCGGACTCGGTCAACCAGCATCGCGACGAGCTCCTCGTCAGACACCGCACTCGACGGTGCCTGAACCACCTGCTCGGCCTGCTCGTTGTCCACGGCGGTCTCCGTCATCAGACGCATCTCCTTGATCATCAGATCCGCCGTTGATTAGACACTCCCGCCCGTAGCGGGGGTCGCACGCTGGGGGTATGGCCGCAGTGAACGTGTATCCGCCGGCCGACGAGGGTGGCCGGCGCGTCCGGGTCGGCGGCAAGATCCTCGGCCGGGCGTTCCGCGTCCTGGACATCGCGGCGTTCTTGCAGAAGTCCGGGCTCCAGGACTTCGACGAGATGGACGTGGTCCGGTCCGACCTGATCGACTGGCGCGGCGGCGGACCGGAGATCTGGACGTAGGGGCGCCCCGCTGCAGACTCGCCGAGAGGGACAGCGAGGCGTGGCTTCGGTCAGGGCTCCATGGTGGTGTACTCGATCGTCTTGACGGCCGATGCGGTCACGACCGTTACCTTCCACATCCCCTGGCCCGGGTATGCCTCCTTCCCGCGCTGGGGGTCGATGTGGAGGAAGGCGCCCTGAATGGCGACTCTGGCCTGCTGCACATTGCTCATGAGGTTGCTCGGGGACGTGGCGTCCGGCACGAGCTTGTCGTAGAGGACAACGTCGGCGGTATACCAGTGCAGTTCGTCCATAGCGGTCCCTTCCTTTGGTGCGGCTGGGATGCCGCGGGTCCCGCGAGCGTGGCAGCAGGGTCTGACAACGGCCCCCTTTTCGGGCGGCGACCGCCTCTCCCTCCGTCCACGCCGTCCCGCACCCGGTGCAGTAGCCGCCAGGAGCCCGTCCTGGGCGGCTCGCTGTTTCAGTTTTCGTCGGCGATGGCGGTGGCTCGTTCGCGTGTGAGCTGGTCGCGTTCGTCGACGGTGAGGCCGCCCCAGATGCCGTCTCGGTAGTCGTTGGCGATGGCGTAGTCGGTGCAGGCGTCACTGAGGGGGCAGCGGGTGCACAGGGCCTTGGCTGCGGTCGTCTTCTTCTTGAGCGGGGTGGTGCGGCTGGAGTCGACGAGCAGGTCTGGCTGTTCCCGGCAGGGGGTGTCCGGGTTGACCAATCCGACCTCCTCTTGGAGGTCCGGCGTCGAAAGGCGTGTGCCGGGAGCGGGTTCCCGCGCAGATGCGGGAACCCGCTCCGCCGCATCCTGAGGGCCGACGCCCCTTGGCCGGCCGTCCCCAACTCGGCTCGCCCTCCCCACCGATGAAGTCGGTGATCTTGGGAAGGAGGACACAACGATCTTCGTTCTCGGGAGGGGAAGACCGGCATGACCGTACCCGCACCACGCGACCGGCGCCTGTACGGCGACCGGCGGTTCGACCTCCGTACCACCACGCTGTTCTTCGTCCTGCTGGCGCTCGTCCTGTGTCTCGTGGCATCGGTGGGCCGCATCGCGATGGGCATGGTGGAACGCCGCCCGGAAGGGGCCGGACTGCTCGCCGTACTGATCGTCGCGTCCGTGCTCGCCTCCCGGTCCCGGTGGCGCAGGCTGTCCGCCGCGAGATGCGCGCGCCGCGCGGCCGAGGCGCTGGAGGCCGCGGCCGAGACCGCGTCCGACAACCTCCGCGACATGCGCCATACGACGGCGACGGAGGGCATGCGCGGCACGGCGGCGGCCGAAGGCGTCAGGGGCGCGGCAGCGGCCGTGGCGCTACCGGCCGTCGAGTGTCCGGCAGGCGCGGCGGAACCGGCCTTCGGGTACGGCGCCGATCCTCTCCGCCCGGAGGTGTCGCCGGCGCCCAGCCCGGCGGCGGCAGCGGGGGAGGAGGCCACCGCCGTTCTCGACCTGCCGGTGGACTGCTTCGAACTCGACCCCGACGCCTTCGAGCGGACCGTGGCCGACCTGTGCCTGCGTGATGGCTGCGGGGACGTCAAAGTGGTCGGAGGAGCCGGGGACTTGGGCGCCGACGTCACGGCCGTCACCCCGGACGGGCGGCGCCTGATCGTCCAGTGCAAGCGCTACTGCGAGACCAACAAGGTGGGCTCCCAGGATCTCCAGCGGTTCGGGGGCACCTGCTTCACCGTCCACGAGGCCGACATTGCCGTGGTCGTCACGACGAGCGACTTCACCGCCCCCGCCCTCGAATACGCCGAACAGTGCGGAATCCTGTGCGTGAACGGCGACGAACTGAATGCCTGGCACGACGGTACCGGGCCCCGGCCGTGGGACTTCGAGGTCACGACCGCTCCCTGAGCGACCGGGCGAGCTTGAGGGGGCCGGGGTCTTCGGTCTAGGCATCGAGGGTGTCGAGGACGCGGTGCCGGGTGTCGCCGCCGCGCAGGGAGAAGTCGGCGCGCTTCTGCTGCCGGACGTACCTGCTCGTGGTGATCACGCGGGTGCGCAGGGCCTCGTAGGCGACGACTGCCCTTTCGAGGTCGGCGCGCAGGGCCTCGGCGCGGTCCCAGCACTTGCCCCTGGCGGACCCGGCAGGCCGTCGCCGGGTCCGGGGACGGTCTGCCGCTGGGGGTTCTGGCTGGTGTGCAGCTGTACTCGACGGATGCCGACGGGCGGTATGAGGGGCGCGCCCACACCCTGAGCACGTCCCCTCCCTCCCCGGCGCTACGATCCGGTTGATCATCGAACCGGGGAGGCGACATGGCCGAGGGCCGGGAAGGGACGGGCACCGTCGCGGAGAGACCGGTGGAGTTGGCCTACCAGCTCACCGTCGACGATCTCGCGGCAGCGATCCGTACCCGGGCGAAGGTCACCAGCGCGGGTCGTTTCCGGCGTCGGCTGCTGGTCTACACGCTGGTGGTCACGGCCGTCGGAGTCCTTCTGTCGACGCTCGGCGACGGCCGGCCTGACACTCCGTGGTATCTGTACGTGGCGCTGGTGGCCTCCGTCGCCTTCATGACCGCCGGGCCGCGGCTGCAGGCTCGCCAGTTCCACCGGCTCAGCGAGCGGCAGGGTGACTTCCGCGCCGTCGTCGACGACATGGGGATCTGCCTCACCACCGCCCACAGCTCGGCCAGCCTCGACTGGCACCTCTACCCGCGCTATGCCGAGACCCCGGAGCTGTTCGTGCTGCTCAGCGCCGACAAGTCCGCCGTCGGCGTCGGCGTGCTGCCCAAGCGCGGCCTGAGCAACCCGGAGGATGCGGACCGGCTGCGGGCGATCTTCGGTCGGCACCTCGTACGCGCGGACGCCGCCGCGGCGTCGGACGTCGACGGGACGCCGAGCCGGGGCCGGGACGTCGGGCGCGGAGCGGGCTCCGTCGGGCTGCTGCTCCTGGGGCTGGTGCTGCTCTTCTTCGCCTACGCCGCCGTCCAGAAGACCGTGGATCCAGATGCCTTCCCCCGGCTCCAGCACAACAACGCGCCGGTCTCGGCCATCGCCCTGATCCTGGGGGTGTCGGCCGTCGCCCGCGCATGGTGGGTTGTACGCCGGATGAAGGTGATGCGGATCGTGACCGCCGTGCTCGCCGCAGCCGTGCTGCTGGTCGGCGGCGCCGCCGTCTACCGCGTCGGGCCGATGCTGCACTGCTGGGGCTCGGACCGGATCGCCCGGGGCCCCGACGGCGACTACGCCTGCTACGACTTCTGAGCGGGCCCGGAGCCCACTCCGCGGTGGCTGCGCGGCGCAGCCACCGCAAGTGCCGAAGATCTCGATGGTGGAGGTCGACGAAGCAGTCCGGCGGCGTGCTGGTGGGCTCCACGCACGGTGAAGTCCACGCTCAGGATGGACTAGTCGATGCAGCCTCCGCGTGGGCGTCGGCCTGGGCGGCCCGCAGGATTGTGCGACATCCCGCGAGTTCCCCTGAACCCCGCTGAGTCCTTGCCCCGTGGTCAGGGTTTTCTGTCTCCTTGGGGTCCGAGCTGCCGTGCCCTCGCGCCCGCCGATCTTTCCCCGGACAACGAGGCTGGCAGCTGCGTACCCCATCCAGGGCGCGCCCTGGATGGGGTAGCCCTCTCGCTGTGTGTGTCGTCTCGGCGCTACAGAGGAGGCCACCGGCCGCCGGGCAGATCAACTCCTGGGCGTACACCCCTGTCCTACTCGGGGTGGATGCCGATGGTGAGGAGGTGTTGCTGCTGGGGGGGAGGGTGTTCCAGCGAGTGCGTTGCTGCTCGGTCCATCGCTGGAGGATGGGGGAGGGGTCCCGGCCGCAGAGGTGGTCCAACTCCGGCTGCTGGTAGGTGCGTGATGTGGGGCCAGGGGGGGGCCATCAGGGGCGATCGCGGTGAGTGCCTGGTTTGTGGTGGGGGCCAGGCGGCCTTGTTGCGCTTTGTGGCGTGTTTCTACCAGCCACCTGGCGAGGGGGAAGCCGTTGTGGTGGGGGAGAGGTGGCCGTGAACCTGGGCTGAGAGAGCATCTGATCAACGTTCACACCGTTCTGGCGTCCATGTCCGTTTCGGTTCGCCACGTTGGCGTAGATTCTCCCGTGAGCTCGCGGGACATTTTGTTAGCCATCGCCCAGTGGATCATCGCCCGGGACCTCTGCGGGAGGGCCTCCTAGTCCCGTGCCAGGCGACGGTGCTGCATCAGCCAGCCGAATCCGCTGGATCACCCACCGTTTCGGCAGCGGTTCGAACCCCTTCGTCCGCCGCTGCACGACTTCCACATCGATACCCAGGCCGGCGCCGTGGTTGAGGATGCTGCTCTGGTAGCCGCCGTCGGCCCAGACCTTCGACACGGTGGGGTGGGCCGCGGCCAAGCCGTCGAGCAGGAGCTTGCCGCCGGTGGTGTCGTGCACGGACGCGGCGGTGACCAAGACGGCCAGGACCAGGCCGAGGGTGTCGGTGATGACGTGCCGCTTGCGTCCTTTGATCTTCTTGCCGGCGTCGATGCCCTGACTGGTCTCGGCCACATTTGCCGAGGTCTTCACGCTCTGCGCGTCGATCACGGCCGCTGTGGGCTCCGTGCTGCGGCCGTGGGTTCGGCGGGTCTTGCCCCGGAGCAGGTCGTGGACCTGCTGGGTGGTGCCGTCGGCTTCCCACTTTGCGTAGTAGTCGTAGACGGTCTTGTACCGCGGGAAGTCGTGCGGCAGGTACTCCCATGGGATGCCGGTGCGGTACGTAGAGGATCGCGTTGACGATCTCCCGCAGATCGTGCACTCGGTCCGCTGTGCCGGGTCCGGTTCGCCTGGCTCGCCAGGCGGCGAAGACCGGTTCGATCAAGGCCCAGCGGGCGTCGGAGACATCACTGCGGTACGGACGACGAGCACTCACGCCCCGCCCAACGACCGCCAACACCGGCAGTCACAAAATCCTCCCCAACTACCAACTACATAGATCAGATGCCCTCCAAGTCAGTAACCACCGACCGCGGCACGGCACAATACGCGATCTGCCCACCAGCGGCGGCCCACAGCCGGGCGTCGTGCCGTGGTTGTCAGCGTAGTCAGCTGAACGTGTTGCAGCTGGAGACGCGGCCGGAGCGGTAGCCGGTGGAGAACCATTGCTGGCGCTGGCGCGCGGAGCCGTGTGTCCAGGTGTCGGGTGTGACCCTGCCCTGGTAGCGCTGCTGGATACGGTCGTCTCCGACGGCGGCGGCCGCGTCCAGCCCGCGGTTGATGTCCTCCTTCGTCAAGTCGGTGATCAGTGGCTTACCGCTCTTGGGGTCGGGGGTGGTGGTGGCGTGGTGGGCCCACACTCCGGCGTAGCAGTCCGCCTGCAACTCGAGTTTCACCGAACCGCTGTTCTGGCCCTTTCCGCTGCCGCGGGAGATCGTTCCGCTGAGGTCCTGGACGTGGTGGCCGTATTCGTGCGCGATGACGTAGGCCTCGGCGAACGGGCCGCCCTTGGCGCCGAACTTGCTGCTCAGGTCGTTGAAGAAGTCGAGGTCGAGATAGACCTTGTCATCGGCTGAGCAGTAGAACGGGCCGACGTCGGAAGTCGCGTTCCCGCAGCCGGTATTCACACTGCCGGTGAACAGGAACGTCGGGGCTGGCTGGTAGGGCTTGCCGACGGCTGTCTCCGTCTGCTTCCAGAATGCCTGCACGCTGTCGACCATGGCGACGATCCGGCACTCCTCGTTGCGATTGGCGTCGGCACCGGTCCGGCAGTCCGCCGCGAGGTCCGCGGCTGACTTGCCGGACGGGGACGTGTCACTGCTGCCCGAGCCGAACATGCCGGGGTCGACACCCAAGAGCACGGACGCGACCAGCACCACGAGCCCGACCAGTCCCCCGCCGATGGTCTTCCCGCCGCCTGGGATCCCGCCCAGCGCACCTCCCCGCCCGTCCTCGACCTCGGACGTGTCCAGAGCAGCATCGTCGTCGAATTGCATACGTTGGCCTTCCCTCAAGCAGCACGCTGGACCGCCCCGCGTCGTCCCGCTCGCCTACCCCGTACGAGGACATCCCCATCCCGTCCTCTTCCTGCTACACCTCTGGGAGGAGCCGGCGGGCGACGCCGCGACGCCGGAGGAGGTAGCCGAGGACCGCGCTCGTCGTAGATCAGCAGGTCCATACGCCGTCCTCGGCTGGCGCCTTTCCCCGCGAGGCGGGCCAGCTGGACCTGCGCCCGGCTGCGGATCCACTGGTAGAGCAGCCGTGCGCTCAATATCGGCCCGTGGCATCGGGCTTTTGTCACGTGCATCTCGTGTCGTCGGTGGGGGCCGATGTGTCTGCGGGCTGATGGGATGGCTGTGTCACTCTCCAGGGATGTCGTTTCGACGTGTTCCGGGAGTCATTGACGCCGGTATTTCATGGTCAGTGTCGGTGAGTTCTGACGTCGCTTGGCCCGGGTCTGAGTAGTTGCGGTACGGGAGGTAGCGCTGACGGTCAGCCCCAAGCAAGGCCGCCATCGAGGCCCGCACAGACAACCGACACCCCCCTGCCCGCCCCGTCCAGACCAACGAGCAGTGCGGAGTCTGAGGACTACGGTGAGCTGGGGAAATGCCGTCGCTAGCGGGCTCTCGGACACATAGGCTCCCTTGCCGTGGCTGACCTTATACAGAAGATCGTGACGAAGCTGCCCGGCATGACGAGTGTCAGCGACGTGTGGAAGACGGCTGACCGCAGTCTCGGGCGGGGAGACGCTGCTTTCGTCGCGGACCTCGCGATCGCGCTCGCCGAGGTCTACGCCTCTGACACCGGGCGGATATGGCAGTACAACAGCGTCTTCAACTATCTGCTCCGGCTGCTGGCCACCACCCCCGGTTCCGGCAACGTCGCCCAAGCACTGCGGCTGGTTTCCTCCGCTGAGGCCGCTGACAGGAAGCTGGACCGCTATACCGCCTCCCTGCTGGCCTCCAGCCAGCCGGCCGAGGGGCTCGCAGTGGCGTTCACCGGACGGGCCCCTGAAGAACTTCGGGCGTGCTTGGTCCATGAGTTGGTGCTCAGAGGCGTCGACGTCACGGAGTCACCGGGGATCGCCGGATGGGCGACGTCGCCGCACTGGAGGCGTCATCCGTTGGGATGGCTGCCGTTGACGCTGTCGGAGCTCGAAGGACGGCCGGATCTTCCGAGTTACAGCGTGCGCGGTGGCAGCCACGCGATGCCGTACGGCCCGCCGGCGACCCGTGAGGTGCCGCGTGATGGCCGGGCACCCGTGCCTCCGGCCGAGGAGACGACAACCGAAGTCGTCGCCAAGGCCACCAGTGTTGCTGTGGCGAAATGGGCCGAGGAGTCGAACGGCCGGATCGAGGCACGAGTCTTCGACCTGGCAGCCCCTCTGGAAGCCGGCTCGGTGGGGAAGACGCTGTTGACGCTCGGGCTGAAGTGTCTGGAAGGTGCGGGGACGAAGAAGGCTGCCCTCTCGGTTGCGGCCTGCCCTCCCGAGTACCCGTGGCGTGTTCTCTTCGCCGCCGCGTCCACGGGCGGCGCCTACAACTCCGGCGTTCGTGGTGCTTACGGCCGACTGGCCGCCTGGCAGTCCATGGCCGGCCTCTCCGGTTCGGCGCAGGGCTGCCCCGTGGAAGAGGTCGAGGCGAGGGCACGGGCATGCACTTGGTATGCCTTTGGCGTCGAAACCAAGTGGTTCGAGCGTGTGGCCTGGGACATCGGTCTCGTCGCTGTCTCTGCAGAGCGCCGACGGTTGACGATGCTGGCGGCGACGGACACCGACTGAGCGCGGTCTTGACCGGTGCGTGGGGTCAAGTCCGGCAAGCTGTGCGGTCCCCGAGAGCCCTGGCCTGCAGCGTCTGACAGTTCGCCTACACGGATGAGGAGCCCTGGATCAGGCCCGAAATCCTCGTTTACCCCCCGACCGCGCAAGGAGCGAAGACGAGCGCCTTGCGAGTGAAGGCTCGCCCGCACGCTCGTGGCTGTGCGGGCTGCACCCAAGCGTCGTAGTGTTCAGGCTCCCCGGTCCGGGGCGACGGCGCGGCTTACGCACTCCCGGAGCAGGGCGCGCCGCTGGTCGTGCACGCTCGTGGGCTCCTGGGGGGAAGCTGCGTAGACGTTGCTCACTGGAGACCAGGCCATGGACATGGCGATGACCATGGCCATCACGTCGAACGGGTCTCCCTGCCTGATACGCCCGGCGGCCTGGGCCTCTGCGATCGCGCGGAGTTTGTGGTCGTCGTAGCGGTCGTGGTCCGCCACGAGATACCCGGTCGGACGGCGCTCCAGGCGTGCCCAGGTCGCGAGGCGGATCAGATCGGGACGGCTGAGGTACTCGTCGTAGAGGCGCACGGCCCAGTCGGCCAGGTCCGTGGCGTCGATGGGGACCACATTGGTGATGCGCTCGAGTGAGGCGAAGAAGATCGCGTCGAAGAGCTGTTCCTTGTTGCCGAAGTACCCATAGAGCTGCGCCTTGTTGGTGCGTGCGGCGGCGACGATCCGCTCGATGCGCGCACCGGCGATGCCGTACTCGGCGAACTCCCGGGTGGCGGCGTCGACGATGCGCTGGTAGGTCGCGGCTCCGCGGCTGCTCGATGGCTGGTCAGGCATACCCGGACCCTAACAGACAGACTCGTCTGTTTGCTTTTCGGTCCACATGGCTCTACGGTCAAACAGACCGAACAGTCTGTCTTAGGAGTCATAGATGCGTTCCACGACCGGATGGCTGGCGGACAGTGCGACGCGGACTCTGCGCCGCACTGTGCTGAAGCGCCGGGATCTGCGCCCGGACGACATCGCGGTACGTATCGACTACTGCGGTGTCTGCCACACAGATCTCCACGCGCTCCGGGCGCACGAGAGCGATGCGACGGGGGTGCTCGTACCGGGGCATGAGTTCACAGGCGTGGTAACCGAGGTCGGCAGCGCGGTTGTCGACTTCTGCCCGGGCGACCCCGTGGCCGTCGGCAACATCGTCGACTCGTGCGGCATGTGCCGCATGTGCCAGGCCGGCCAGGAGAACTTTTGCCATGAGTTCCCGACCCTGACCTACGGCGGAACCGACCGGCAGGACGGGGCGACCACCCTGGGCGGGTACTCACGCGAGTACGTCGTGAGCAATCAGTTTGCCTACCGCCTGCCTCCGCACCTCGACGCAGCCGCCGCAGCTCCCCTGCTCTGCGCCGGCGTCACCGTCTGGGAACCACTGCAGGCGCTCGGAGTGGGCCCGGGCAGCACCGTGGCCGTGGCCGGGCTGGGCGGCCTCGGGCACCTCGCGGTCAAGATGGCGACCGCACTCGGCGCCACGACGTCTGTCATCAGCCGGAACCCGGCCAAGGCTGACGAAGCACACAACCTGGGGGCGCGGGGATTTGTGGTGTCCACCGACCCCAAGCAGATGAAGGCGGTCCGCGACCGGTTCGATGTGGTCATCGACACCATCTCCGCCCCCCACGACCTGGCTCCGTACCTGCGTGTGGTCGCCATGGACGGCACGCTCAGCCACCTCGGCCACCTCGGACCGGTCACCGTGGAAACGATGGACCTGCTTATCGGCCGCAAGAAACTCAGCTCCGCCGGCAGCGGCGGCCGCCCGTCCACCGCTGCCATGCTGCACTTCTGCGCTGAACACGGCATAACCGCCGACATCGAGCTGCTGCCGTCTTCACAGGTGAACACGGCTCTCGAACGACTGGAGCGCAACGACGTCCACTACCGCTTCGTGCTCGACCTGTCCGACCTGGACTGACCGACGGCGCGGCGTCTCCAGCAGCCAGTACGGCGACCACCACAAGAGCGCCCGGGCGCAGGTCAGGTGCCGTATAGGTAGGGAGATCCGCCGAGCAGGTCCGGGGGCATCCCCGAGCAGGGAGTGGTCGTTTTCAAGGAACGCCCTCAGCGTCGCCCACTGGAGATCGGTGCGGACCAGCGGTTGCGCCACATCGGCTTATTGGCCGTGGGTGTCCTTCACCGTGTGGTGGAAGTAGCGCATGTACTTGTCGAACTTGAGCGTGACGCCCGCGTCCTCGGTGCAGTCGGCCTCGATGAAGACTCAGGAGGAGCGCGACGCGGTCCGCTCCCTCGGCCTGATCTGACGGATCCGAGCCGATCTCTCACCTGTGATCCCCGGGCAGCGGCAGCCGCCCGGGGATCCGTGCGTCTCACACCCCCGCAGCCGGCCGTCTCAGTGCCTCACGACCAGCTCGGCCAGGTCCAGAAACGCGTTCAGCGTCGGCGTCCGCAACTGGTTCAGCTCCCGGAAGCCCGGAGAGTGCAGGGACTTGTCGAAGGGGACGGTGACCACCTGGTCGGCACCGATGTCGAAGCGCGTGTGCAGATTGTCCGGTACGGGCCGGGCGGAGAGGCCCTCCACCTGGGTCATCACGACGACCGCCTCGTCCGCCAGGCGTCGGCGCCCGCTGCCGCGCAGCCGGTCGAGCACCCGCCACGCGGCGTCGAGGAACCAGCCGGCGCTGCCGCAGCAAAGGATCAGCCGGTCGGTGAGGTCGAGGACCGTGTCGGCCGACCGGTCCAGCCGCAGGGGAGCCCAGTCGGTGAGGACGAAGGAGTAGTAGGGAGCGGTTCGCGCCAGCGCGTGTGCGTACGCCTGGGCGTGAGCGAGGTTCGGAGGCACGTGCCCGGGCGGGTACGCGGCGACCTCCAGGCCTGACGGCAAGGCCGTAGTGCGGGCGCGAACCTCCTCGTACGACGCCTCGGCCGGCAGGTCGGCCAGATCGCGCACGGTAGCCGGATTCCGGCGGGTGAGAAAGGCGCCGAGCGCGCCCTCGTCGGCAGCCCCGTCGAGGGCGAGGACGGGCTCGCCGCGGACGGCGGCTAGCAGCGAGCCGAGCGCCATCGTCGTGGTCGCCCGGCCGCTGTAGTGGTAGGCGCCGACGAGGGTGACACGCCGGGCGTGGCGCAACGGTCTGCGCAGGCGCGCCAGCCGAGCCTCCCGTTCGCGGCGGGCGGCGGCGAACCGGGGTGGCCGGATCGGCGGTTCGGCGGTGGGCCACACGGCGGCCGGCGGGAGGGCGAGCGGCGCGCGCACCGCCTGCTGGAGGGTGGGGTTGGGCTGCCGCGCGGGAACGTGCTCGTGGGCGATGTAGTTCGCCAGGACGTCCGCGACCTCTCCGGCGGTGGGGCGCTCGGCCGGATCTGGGTCGAGGCAGCGCAGCACGACCCGCCGCAGTGGCGCCCAGGTGTCGCCCTGCCACAGGTGCATGCCCTCGGGCTGTCCGGGCAGTTCCCACCCCGCCTTGCTGCTGACCAGCTGGAGCAGTTCGCCCAGCGCACGCACGTTGTCCTCGGGGACCGGTGCGGGCCCCGTACCCGCGTACCGGCCAGCCACCGCGCAGTCGGACAGGTCGGCGAGCAGGACGGTCCGCCGCAGCACGAAGATGTTCTCGGCGCTGAGGTCCACGGGCACGATCTCGTGGAGATGGCACAGGGCCAGCGCGCTCGCCAGGTGCCAGCCGACGAGGAGCGCGGTGAGTTTGTCGAACGGGGCGGTGCCCGTCCGGTGCGCCTGGTTGAAGAGCTCCGCGAGCCGTGGCGGCTTTCCGGAGCCGTCGTGGACCGGGGTCGTCGCCAGCCAGTGCCTGCGGCTGTCGGCGTCGGTCGCTTCGACGAGCATGGCGGGCGCGTAGTGCCCGTCCAGCCGACGCAGCGCCTCGGCCTCCAGCGCGATCAACTCCGACGTGTCGAAGAGGAGATCGGAGCGTGCGATGCGGACCATGGCCGGGGTGCCCTGCCGGTCGATGCTGTTGTACTCCACCGTCCGCCGCAGCCGTCGTCGGGCGAGGAGCCGGTACTGGCCCAGCCAGCGGGGGTCGTCGTCGGTCAGCGGCTGCCAGCCGTCCGGGGAGGCGGCGCTCTGGCCGGGTCTGCGTTCCAGTCCGTGTACACCCGGGTCGAAGGACACCCCGAACCGGGTCAGCAGCCGCCGCTCCACGCTGGTGAAAGGGCGGTGCGACCCGGGGAGCTGTGCGGAGCCGTCCGGGTGGGCGAGCCAGGCCGGGAAATCGGGAGAGTTGCCTGCGAGCTGTTCCAGGCGGCGACCGATGCTGCGGCTGGTGCGCAGCAGTTCGGACTGCGGGACCGCGTCGAGAAGCACCGACCTCGACGCGTCGGAGAAGTCGAAGACCTGGTGTTTGGCGGGGAGTGGGCCGGGCACCGGCGCTGGATGCGGCCGCATGAGGCCGCCGAGGAAGACCTCCGCGAGGTGGGAGGTCCGAGCCCGCCACGGGACCGCCGTCTGGACGAGCCGCATGACCGGCACCGTGAGCGGGGATACGGCCGCCAGATGGGCGGCGAGCCGGTACGCCTCCGGGGTGGCCGCGTCCCGGAAGTGCTGGGCGTCGCCCGGGTCGGGCGGTGCGGTGGCCATGTCGCCGTACCGGCGCGGTCGGGCCAGCAGCGGCAGCTGGACCGTGGCGCCGGGTGAGGCGAGCAGATGGGACCAGTTCCGCAAGGAGGCGGCGGTCGGTTCCAGGACCGGGACCGGTATACCGTCGAAGCGGGCGAGGTCGGGTGGCAGGACCGGGTCGGTGATCTCCCAGGAGGTGTTGGCGCCGCCGATCCGCCGGGTCGTGGCCTGCCAGCGCTCCGCCTGGATGCCGGACCCTTCCCACAGGTCGGGCGGCAGGGTGTGCAGAAGGGCGGCCGGGCCGCGGGAGGCCCACGCGGACAGCAGGGCGTGCAGCGCGCCGCTGCGCCAGGAGGCGCCCATGCCGTCGCTGACGACCAGGACTAGGGTCCGGCCCGACGGGTCGCTGACCGCACTGAGCGGTACGGGGGTGCTGTCGGGGCGGAACGGGCGTGCGTGCAGGCGCGCTTCGCCGGGGCTGCGGGCGTCGAGGCCCAGGACGCGGGTGGTGGCGAAGGCGCCGAGGCGTTCGAGGAGTGTGCGCAGTTCGGCACCGAGGCGGTGCCAGAGCAGCATCGACAGGCCGTCGTCGACGAGCAGCGCGAGATGGAGCCAGCGCTCCTGTACGGGGCGTAGTACCACGTCGGGCAGCAGGGTCTCGGCGAGTTCGGCGGCGGTGCGTTCCTCGTCGATCTCCAGCCGGTGCGGGCTTGCCTGACGACGCCGCAACGGCCGCAGCGCGCGCCCCAGTTCGAGCTCGCCGGTCAGGGCCTTGTCCTCCGGTACCCGCACGGGGAGTGCCTTGCTCGGCCCGGGGTCCTGCCGCAACCGGATCTCGGGGATCGTCGGCGAGGGCTGCCGGGCCGCCGCGTAGAGGGAGGGGGCGGTGAGGTCGGGCAGGTCCGGATCGTCGGGGTCGGGCCCCGTGGCGGGCCGGGTCGGCGCGGTCTTGTCCGGCTCGTCGGCGGCCGGCGGCTGCGGCACCTGCGGCTCGACGCCCGCGGGCCGGCCGAGCGGTGCCTCGACCCCACCGGGCAGCCGCCGGGCCAGCCACAGCACGTCCAGCACCTGATCGGCGTCCAGCTCCTGTCCGGCGGACGCCAGCACCCGCAGAGCCTCGCTGAGCCGCGTACCACCCCCACCGGCACTCACGACGCACCCGCCCCCGCGGCTGCATATGTCCCAGCCCCGCACCCCTTCGGGGCGCTGCCGCGCCGGACCCGCTCAGTGTCCCGACAGACAGCGTCCGCCCCCTCGCGGCGCCCACCCTCGCCACGGGCGCGGGGCCCGCAGTGGGCCCGCCCAGGGGGCGCCCCTGCGGGGCCGCGCACCACCTCCAGCACTCCCATTGCCGTCACAACGCCCCGGTCAGCTGGTGCAACACGGCGTCCAGCAGGCCCTCCGCGTCCAGGTCCACCCCGCCATTGCGCAGGAACACCGCGTTGAGGAGCTGGTCTGTGGCCAGCTCACCCGGGGCGCGGCGGCGCAGGAAGGCCTCGATCAGGTCGTCCGCGTCCCGCAGGGCCTCCTCGCCGAGGTGGGCGGTGACGATGGCGCGCAGGCGGGCCTCGTCCGGGACCGGGAGGGCGAGACGGACGCAGCGGCGCAGGAAGGCCGGCGGGAACTCGCGTTCGCCGTTGCTCGTAATGACGACGACCGGGAACTCGGCGCACTGGACGCGGCCCTGGTGGACCGTCACCGTGCCCCGGTGGTCGGCGGTCTGGACCTCCACGTCGGCCATGTCCTCGGGAAGCCGGGTCAGTTCGGGGATGTCGAAGTAGCCCTCCTCGAAGACGGTGAGCAGGTCGTTGGGCAGGTCGACGTCGCCCTTGTCCATCTCGTCGATGAGCAGGGCCCGTGGGGTCGCCGACGGGACGAGCGCCGTCCCCAGCGGGCCGAGCCTGATGAACGTGCCGATCGACGGCTCGCGTTCGCCTCGGTCGCGACTCAGCGTCGTCTCGCGCAGGCGGCCGATCGCGTCGTACTGATAGAGCGCCTCCCGTACCGTCGACCGGCTGTTGATGGACCAGCGCAGCAGCTCGCCCAGCCGCAGCTCGTGCGCGATCGCCCGGGCGAGCGACGACTTGCCGGTGCCGGCCGGGCCGGTCACCAGCAGTGGGCGGCGCAGATGCAGCGCGGCGTTGACGACGTCGGCGTGTTCCGGCTGGATCAGATAAGGCAGTTCGGGACGGACGGTGGGTGTCGGGCTGAACCGGCGCCACGGGGGCGCTGAGGGCAGGGTGACGGCGCGCGGGACGCCGTCGCCGCGGAAGAGGCGCCAGTCGGCCTCGGAAGCGGAGGTCATGCGCTCTCCTGTGGTTCGCTCAGGTGCAGTCGGGGCACGGTACGGTCGGCGTCGGCCCAGGCGAGGACCGGGCGGCCGGGGAACTCCGGGGCGCGGGTGCCCCGGGCGTTGGCCCGGTAGACCCGTACCGCGTCGGGCAGTTCGCGGATGGCGACGTCCGCCATGTGCTTGGTGACATGCGAGGGCGTGTCCCGGCCGCGGTCCCACACGACCACCGGTATGCCCACGGCGAGACAGATCTGAACGATGGCGTCGCGCGGCCCCGGCGGCACGTCGACGCAGACCCGGACCGTGTCGAGTCGTCCCATCAGCTCGTAGTAGATCTGGTGCGGGTCCTGCGCCGGGTCCGAGACGACGAGCGTCTCGCCGGAGTCGAGCTGTCTCCACCGCTCTCGCCAGTCGGGAAGAAAACGCTCGTGCCGGCGCAGGAGTTCCGGACAGTGCACGATCAGAGGGAACTCGACACCGAGCACCCCCGGCACGACCTCGCCGGGCACCTGAGCCGCCCACTCGTCGACCGGCAGGTTCAGATCGGCGCGGTCCACCAGCACCTCCACTAGCGGCCGCCCGCCGTCCTCGGTGGACGGCGTGAGGGTCTCCAGGACGCGCAGCAGTTCGCGGGCCGCCTGGGACGCCGTGTGGGAGGCGGTGCTGTCCGCCGACACTTGCCGGGGCCCGGTGCCCTCGTCGCACCAGATGCGCAGCCGGTGCCGCCCCCGCCCGGCTCGCGCCACCTGGACCAGCACCCGCTTGCGCGGGGCGCGGCCGCGGAGCATCCGGGCCCAGTCCTGGGCGTCCGAGCGCCGCTCCCGCAGTGCCGCCTCCGGGATGCCGAGCCGCACCCGCACACCGTCCGACCACAGCCGGAGCTCCGCCTGCCGGGGCGCCGGGCACAGCACGGCGACGTACTCGACGACCCGCAGCAGCGCCGGGACCCGGGGCTCGCCGTCGTCGGAGTGGCCGTCCCCGGACAGCTCCTCCAGCTTGTCCAGCAGGACGTCCAGGGTGCTCCCGTCGGTCGGGACGGTGACCCGTTTGGCGGCCTCGCGCACCGCCTCGGGGATCCGCTCCAGCACCGGCCGGTCGACCTTGCGCAGCAGCTGGTGCAGCCGGTGGCGTTCGCGTGGGGAGAGCAGCAGCGGGGTCCGGGAGAGCCGGCCGGCGACCAACACGCGGTTGGTGGCGTCAGGGTTCCTGGGCCGCAGGATCTCGGTGAAGGCCGCGAGGGCGCGAGGATGGCGGAGCAGAAAGGCAGCGAATTCCTCGATGGGCGGCGGGCTGACAGGGCTGCCCTGCCCGACGTCGCACGCGAGCGCCAGTTGGCGGGCGGTGTCGCCGAGCGAGTACGGAGACGGCAGAGCGTTGCGGACCGCGTCCACGAGCATGCCGAAGGCGGGTTCGTCCGGGTCGGTGTCCTCGCTGTCCTCGGTGAGGAGTACGCCGAGGGGTCGCAGCTCGGCCTCGATCCGCTGCCAGGGGATGCCCCAGCTGCGCCGGATCATGTGCTGGGGGCTGTGCGGCAGCGCGGCCCCGCCGGCATCGCAGGGCGGCATGAAGTGCGCGGCGACGAGTCCTACGACGGCCCCGTCCTCCTCGGACCACAGCGGACCGCCGCTGTAGCCTGGACCGACCGCCATGCCCGTGCCCTTGCCGTCGAGATAGCCGATCGGGCCGTCGAGGGCGGCGACCTGCAGATCGGCGAAGGTAGCGCTGTGCCCGCTGCCGTGCCAGGCGCGCACCTTCTGACCGGGCGCCATGGCCGTACGGCGGCCAGGCGCGGGCACTCCGCCGGGCGGCGCGTCGATCCGCAGCACCGCCAGATCACCGAGCCACTCCCCGTCGCCGTCCCGCACGGCTCCACCGTCGCGGGCGCGCGGCTCGATCCAGTGGGCGACACGCGCGGGGTACCGCTCGGTCTTGCGGGTCCCCCTCACCTCGACGAACAGCTCGTCGAGGCCGGGCGGTCGGGGCTCGAACATCGCCCTGCCCAAGGCGTCGTTGACGACATGCGCGCACGTCAGAACCGTGTCGTCGCCGAGTACGACCGCCGCGCCCGCCGTCTTGCCGTCGGCAGTGCGGCGCACGGTCGCCACCCAGGGTCTGGCCTCGTCGCCGGGCACCGCCTCGACCTGCTTGAACCACCCCACGGTCACTCCGCGCCGGGTGACGGCTTCCAACTGGCGGTGACGGTGAGGTGCGCCTGCCCGTTGCCGCCGACGATCCCGAGCTTGAGATCCTGCCCGACCTGCACGCCGAAGGTCACGCTGAGTTCGCTCGGCGGTTCCGGTACGGCCGTGGCGGCGTCGTGCACCTCCTGCAGCAGCGGCCCGAGTGGCTTGAGCGCCCCGCGCAGGGTGGCGGCCGCGAGGTTGGCGACGCTCGCACGGCCTCCCGCGGCGACGGGGACGGCCCTTCCCATTCCCTCAGGGAGGTCGTCGTCGCGCGCGGGGGGTTGCTCCGGGGCCGGGGTGGGAGCGAGCAGGAACCTTACGGGCGTACCGTCTTCGAACGCTGACTCCAAGAAGGTGGACACCGCGACATTGTGACTGAATTCTCATGGTCGGAGGGAGAGTTCAGCACGTAAGACGCACCGACCCGACACGAAGATGTACCATGCCGGTCGATCCTGCCGAGGCCAACTCCCCTGTTCAGAGGTGCAGTCGGCTCCGGCGTCAGCCGCCGTCGGGGCCGGGCAGCCGCTTCTCGACCCAGTGGCTGGCGTAGACGTTGTCGTCGTACGCCGGGATGTCCGTGTAACCGCACGCCCGGTACACTCCTGCGCCTCGGTGAGCGCGGCGTGCGTGTCGAGGCGTACGACGGTCAGGCCCCTGGCCGTGGCCTCGCATTCGAGGGCACCGAGCAGGCGGCGGACCGGGCCGAGGTGGCGGGCGTCGGGGGTGGACCCATATGGCCGATCTCAACCGAGATCCTCTGCCGTGCTGCCGCTGCCTGCGGCCAGAGCTGGGGACGTTCGTCCGGACGCATCTGGGGAGAAACCCTACGCTGACAGCAGTGTTGTCAGCCTGGACCAGGGATACGGCACCGCTGATACCGTTGATCACGGTTCCCGTGGGGCATCCCAACGTTCCCGCCATCGACCTGCACCCGCGCGGCCCTGGCGGCTGCGTCCCCGGACTCAGCGCGGACGGTGTCCGCCAACGGGAGAAGTGGAGCTCGTCGCCCGCCAGTTCATCAGCGGCAGCGGCACGCTCGCCCGGAATGACGCCGGTCATCAGCAGCGCGTTGGCGCGGTCGTCCCGCAGCCCGAAGACGGTGAACACCTCGACCGTGCCGGCCAACTCGACTTGCGCAGGGGGGTCGGCCGGATCGAGGCCGAGGCCGAGGACCATACCCTCCACGGCGTAGGCCAGTTCCGACGCCTGTCCTTCACCTGATCACGACCGGTGTGGGGGACCGGGCGCAGGTGTTCAGCATGCGCTTGATGAGCAGCGCACCGCCCTTCCCGATGTGACGACCGCCGCACTCCGCATGACACGCCCGACCATCGACGTGCTGCGCTTATGATCTTCGTCGTACGACCCTGTGCGCCCCCCGTGCGCGATCGGCCCGCTCGCACAGCGGTTGAGCCCATCCACGCGAGGTGCTGCGGGGCGAGCCGGGGATCGGCAAGAAGCGCCCTGCTGATAACAGCGGTGCCGGAGGCTGCGGGGATGACCGTGTTGCCTGCCACGGCCATCGAGATGGAAGTCGAACTAGCCTTCGCAGGCCACAGTGACCTGGTGTGTCCCGTAGAGCCCCTCATCGACCAGCTGCCGTCGGCAGGGGCGAGCGGCCTGCGCACCGTCCTGCCACAGGAAGGAAGGGCGCACGCCGGACACGGTGACCCTGATGGTAGGCCTCGGGTGAGCCGCCGTCGGGCTGACCAGGGATGCGCTGACGGACGCGATCCGTGCCCGGTGGTCTGAGGTCGAGATCGACTCGATGCACCGCAGTGAAGTGCGCAGCCTCATATGGCAGTTCGAGACGGAGAACGGCCCAGGTGGGGCGTATCTGCACGAGGACGGTTCCTGCCTGTACATGGACGTCTGGGAGGAAGACGCGATCTGGTTGGCGCTCGCGTTCCGCAGGCTGACACCCATGCACCCTGACCTGGTGCTCTGCGATGAGGGTTATACCTTCGACGTTCGTCTGCGGGCTGGGACGACCGAGGCCGAATTGACGGACCTGGTGAATGCTGCGGGTTGATCTCGGCCCGTGGCGGCGAGCTGGAGGACCAGGACGGCTTGGACGAGACTCGTGATCCGGGTCGTCGAACAGCGGAGTTTGCGGAGGAGGCGCCAGGACTTCAGGGTGGCGATCGCCTGCTCGATCAGTGCGCGGATCTTTGCGTGGAACCGGTTGACTGGCCGGCGGAGAGGCTGTCCCATCGGCCGTGGTAATGGAGACGGACCGTGCCGCCTGCCCCCTGGTAGCCCTTGTCAGCCCAGCAGGTTATGCCAGCCTCAGCGAGTGCCTCGATGATCCCGTGCTCGCGCGCGGCCCGGACGTCGTGGACGGCGCCGGTTAGGGCTGGTGAAACCCACATCAGACGCCCCTTCGGATCGCTCTCAAAGGCCAGCTTGACCTGGAACAACACAGCGGGCGGACCTTCGAGGGCGTCGCGATCCGGGTCGCCCAGCGCATTCTCGCGCTGGCTGCCGGTGCCTTCGCGCTGGCACCAGACGCTGTCCAGCTCACGGCCATCCGGCTGGGTGTGGCGGGCCGGGCCGGAGGGAGGGGACGAAGCCGGCGCGTTCCAGGGCGTGCCGGCGGGCGGGCCCGCGTCCGGGACCGGGAGGCCGTGGGCCGCCCGGGTACGTCGGAGGAGCGACCGGCTCATGGCCCCCCGTTTGTATTCGCCCTCGTCCCCAACGGCGACCACACGGGCCGCGCCCGGAATTGCCGTCAGCAGTTCCTGATGCTCCAGACGGGCGTCCAGTAGTAGCGGGAGTTGGAGCTGTACGGTGCCGGGGTGGCGTCGTAGGCGGATCCGTCCGCACCGTAGAAGATCGCCCTCGTACCGGGGGTCTGATCGTTGATCCACGACCCCCAGCCTCCCCACGGCATGCCACGCCTTCCGCATTCGTACCAGCGCAGGGCGTCGCCGTTGAATCCCTCCCGGCTGTAGGCGCAGAACCAGCCGCTGTGGACCTGCCCTTGCAGGCATGGGTCGAACGCGGCCCGGGAGCTGTCGCCGGACGCGAAGTCCCTCGGGTGTTTCTCTCCGGGCAGGGCGACCAGCAGTGTGGCATCGCCGCCGAGGTCGATTTCGTTGAGTGCGACCTGCTTCCCGCCGGTCCGCTTCACATATCGGTCGACCTTCGTCTGGAGCGATGCTGTCTGGGCCTTCGTCAAGTGCGCCTTCGCGGCCTGGTCCGCGAAGGGCCCTGCGGCTCTTGCGGCCGAGACGCTCGTGGTGTCGGAGCCCGGCGCGGCGGCGGCAGCGGTCGTCCCGGTTCCGAACAGCAGGGCGGCGGTCGCAGTGACAACCGCGAGTATGGGTATGCGCATGGCGTGTTCCCCCGATTCCAATGCCCCCTCGCATGCCAGGGAGCAATCTGACTTCAGGGTTGTTCGGGACACACGAGACGGACAAGTCCGGAATCAGCCACTTCGGTTGAAGCCTGAAACTTGCGTGATGTCGCGTCATCCGATGACCGCCCGCCGCGGGTGTTCGTGGCGTGTCATCGATGTACTCGTAGGTCTTTCCGTCCCGAGGCAGGCCGGCCGTGGCGGTGACGCTCGCCGGGTGCGGCGAACGTTGCTCGGCTATGTGCGCCGCGCTCATGACCAGGTCTTGGCGGAGGTCGTGGGTGAGGCCGCGGGGGCCCAACCGGCTCGACTGACGTTGTCGCCGTGATGTCGTCAAGGTGAGCCCGGCTTCGGCGAGGCATCCGTTGATGAGGTCGCTGCGGCACTGGATCTGGCGGAGACCGTGTCGGAGCGTGCGGATGAGGTGGTCAGGGTCGGTGAAGGCGGTGTTTGTCTGGCTGCTGCGTCGCAGTAGGGACCAGATGCCCTCGACGGGGTTGAGGTCCGGTGCGCAGGCCTGCATGAAGTAGCAGGTGATCCAGTCGTGGGTGTCGACGAACTCCCGCAGTCGGCGCTCTTTGCGGACGTTGAGGTTGTCCCAATCGATGACCTGTTCGCGCAGGCCCCGGATGAAGCATGGGAGAAGATCTCCTGCGGCGACGGCGCGAAGGGGCCCCGCGTCTATCACTGGGCAGCGGTGCGGCTGCCGGCCGTCGCCGAGTTCGACAATCAGGGCGAGGTCCCTCACCGGATGCGGTGGGCACTGGCCCGGCGCAGCATCAGCAAGCCCGACGAGATCGTCTACTACCTCGCCTACGCGTCCCTTCAGGTCACTGTCCAGGCGCTGGTGCGGGTCACCGGGGCACGCTGGGCGATCGAGGAGTGCTTCCAGGCGGCGAAGAACGACTGCGGCCTGGACCAGTACGAGGTCCGCCGCTACGTGGGCTGGTATCGGCACATCACTCTGGCCATGCTCGCGCACGCCTTCCTGGCCGCCACGGCACACCAGCCCTGAGAAAAGGGGGTGGAACGGGTGAGACGCCCGGGGCCATCGGGCTCACGGTGGCGGTTCGGCGGCTCCTGGCAGCTTGTCGTGCCCGGCCTCCGCACCTGAGCGGACACCGCGGACGACACCGTGCGTTGAGCTGGTCGAACTGGCGCCGCCGACGCCAAGCAGTCGCCCACCGCTGCCATTATCCGCGGCGTTGCCGCACGATCGAGGGGCGGTCTCCGTGAGCTGGCCACCGCACGATCGACCAGGTCAGACAGTGAAATCCTGCTGGAGTATTAGTGGCTAGTGAGACCAGGACCGAGATCACGCCGCCCGAGTCGGCAGTTTTACGGCGGGCTCCGTTCCCCGCCCAGTGGCCTGCGACGCCATTGTCGGAGGACGCCTGAGGGAAACACGGCACTCACGCCGCTCCCGTGTGTGCCGGCGCCCAAACGCGCTCCTCAAGGGCTCCCAAACTCCTGGGGACTCAAGCACGCAGTGCCCTGGTTGGGGCAGGGGACGGCCTTCACTGAGCTCACTGGATCGGGGAGTCGGGCGGGGGAAGCCGGATGATGCGCTCCCGGTCGACGGAGTCGACGCCATCGACCGCCTCCAGGGCCGAGATCCGGTCCTCCGCGACGGTACCGGAGAGCGTGCCGAGGACCGACTGCTCGCCCGTGACCGTCAGCCCGGCCCGCCGCAGGGCCTCGACCACCTCCGCGAACCGGTCGGGGTCGACCGCAAGGATGACCCCGACCGGCGCGGATGGGGACGACTCGCTCACGGGGCCTGGAGCAGGCCCGCCCCGACGTCCCGGACGGGCTGCATCAGCGGGAACGCGCCGGACTTCAGGCCGGCCATGAGATCGGCCGCGGAGGCGTTGGGGTTCGCCTGGGCGAGCAGGGCGATGACACCCGCCACGTGCGGCGTGGCCATGCTGGTGCCACTCATTGACTGGTACCCGCCGCCGGGGGCGGCCGAGTGCACCTGCCAGCCGGGCGCGGCGATGTTGATCTCGCCACCCTGTCCGTTGATGCTGGCGTTGGAGAAGAACGTCGGCGCGATCGCCTTCTCGAGCGCGGCCACCGCGAGGATGGAGGGACAGTTGGCGGGCCGACCGACCGGCTGGATGACCTGGGGGCGTTGGCTTTCGTTGCCCGCGGCGGCGACGATCACCGTTCCGCGCTCCAGCGCGCGCCGGGCCAGGATCTCGTAGGTCTGAGGGAACAGTTCACCCGGTCGGACCCCAGCGCCCAGCGACATGGAGATCACCCGCGCGCCGTGAGCAACGGCCCAGGCCATACCCGCCAGTATCTGGCCGTCGGATCCGATACCCGCGTTGCTGAGCACCTTTCCCGCGAGGATCTGGGCCTCGGGAGCCACGCCGTAGCGGGGGCCCTGCCGGGGGCCGGCCGGACCGGCGGCGGTGCCGATGCAGTGCGTGCCGTGGCCATGGCCGTCCTTTACGGTCTCGCCGGGCACGAAGGATTCCGTCGCCTCGATGCGGCCGGCGAAGTCCGGATGGTCGGTGTCCACGCCGGTGTCCAGGACGGCGATCTTCACACCGCGTCCGGTCAGGTGGGACAGGTTGGCCCGGATCGCCTGCAGGCCCCAGGTCCACTTCTCCTCGATCCAGGACGGGCCCTGGCCTGCGGCTATCTCGGCCCTGGTGTGGCGGACGACCACGTCCTCGTCGCTGCGGTAGGCCGGGAAGTACTCGGTCGGCGCCTGCTGCGGGGCGGTGATCGGCAGCGCGTAGACCATGCGCTCCGGTTCCGCCGCGATGATCGAGGGTTCCGCCTCGGCCGTGGTCGCCAGCGCGTGGCGCTGCTCGGGCCGGACCTCGACGACGGCCGCGTTGAGGTCCTCGAAGAGAACCGAGACGTCGGGTCGATCGAGGAGTTCGGCAACGTTCCCGGCCTCGGTGCCTCGAACGCGCTCGACGGACGCGATGTCGGCGGAAGAACGCAGTGCGTTGATTCCGCTCTCCTGGTTGCTCGGGTCGAGCAGGACCACGTACCGGCCGGTGTACTCGGCGCCCTGGCCTCTGACGGAGCCGTTGGGCCGGTTGGGCTGCTCGCCGAAGGCACGCCCGTCCATGGGACCGATCGCCATTGCATTTCCCACTTTCTGCTGGTTTACCCCGCTTCGTGGACGCGCGCCGATGCGTGGAGTGTCGGGTGCGAGGGGTGGCGGGGTGCGGTTCAATCGTGGATCAACGCGTGATGCCGTCGCCGGCAAGGCTGCCCCTCGCCAGGCCGTCGGCGCCCCTCGCTTAGACCGTGGCATTGGGCACGGAGGCCCGCAACTTAGCGCCGCCCCCACGGCGCGAGGCGGCGCCCCGCCTGTCGGCCCAATGCCTCACCCTTCATCTGACCAGCTGGTCAGACAGCGATGCTGGAGTATTAGTACTCCAGCGGGGATCGTGTCCTGAGCTGCGTTTTCGGTAGTGGCAGCGGCGGGCGACGGCCTGGCGGTGCCTTCTCCGGACCGACCACTTCAGTGCGTGGGTGACGGGGTCGCGGTCGGCTCGTGGGCGGGGCGGGAGAGGGTCCAGAAGCCGCCGGATCTCTGCCACGGTGAGCGGGACGAGGGCTGATCCGTTTCTGCAGCCCCTTTGCGGCCTCGCCGGCCTGGGCGGTGAGTGCGGACAGGACGGCGTGGGCGAGCATCGCCAGGGTGATGTGCCATACCAGCCGGGATAGCGGCGGACCCCGTACTCGTCCAGGCCGCATTCGTTCTTCGCGGCTTGGAAGCATTCCTTCGATCGCCCAGCGGGAGCCGGCCAGCCGGGCCAGCTCGGCGATCTCGACGCCGACGGGGGCGTAGGCCAGGTAGTAGGCCACCTCTTAGGGGTCGGACAGGCTACGGCGGGCCATCACCCAGCGGTGATGGGTCGGCGGGTCGGGGTCGAAGATGAGGTTGGCGGGAAGCTTGGCCCCGGCGCAGTCGTAGATCCGCGGGCCCTTCGCTCCGTCACCGCAGGACAGTCTCTGCCAGGCATCGACAGGTGCTTCGTCGATGGGCTGGTCGATGCGCCAGATGCCTGCCAGGGACTTGATCTACTGCGACTTCGGCACCGCCACCACATAGCCGGGAGCTCTACTTACCCAAGGCCTGGACGTCCGGTCGTGACCGCTGCCGGGCGGCGAAGATCCCCGACAAGCGCGGCTTCGCGACCAAGGGAGAGTTGGCCCGGAACATGGTCCGCCGCTGCATGGTCGCCAGCCTGCCCGCCAAGTGGGTCACCGCGGACGAGGCCTATGGGCAGGACTGGCACTTCCGCCGCCTGCTTGAGCAACTTGACGTCCGGTCCACCAGGGCCCGGCCCGAACTGGTGGCGTAGGCGGCGAACACCCCGATCTGACAGTTGTCGATCTTTCCCGAGGTGCCGTTGTACGGCCGACCGACCCCAGCCGAGGTGGTGCCCTTCTTGATGAACCCGGTGTCGTCGATGATCAGCTCTCCGTCCGGTCCGAGGCGCTCGGCGACATAGGCACGGACGTCTCACGCAGGGCGTCCGCGTCCCAGACGATGCTGTTCAACAGCCGCTGGAAGCCGTCGGGGGTGCGATGGCCTGCCCATTCAGCGAGCTGCCAGCCGTTCTTCCTTGCCGTTCGGCCCAGCAGACCGCGGTCGTCGTCCCGCATCCGCCACCGCAGATCCGCCCGAGCGAACCGGCCCGCCACCCGGGCGAACACCGAGTCCAACTCGTCAGCCCAGCAATCGACTTCAGTCATCCCCTCCATGCCAGGACAACGACAACCACCAGTTCAAGACACGAAACGCTGCTGGAGTACTAAGAGCGCTGATTCACACATTCGGCATGCCGAAATCCCGGGCGCAAACGGGGTGTTGGGGTTCAGGACGAAACAGCGGAGAGGTCGCGGGCGGCGTGCAGGGCGGCGGTCGTGAATTCGGTGGGGTTCGGCCGGCACGCGGTCGGGATCCTGTACGAGACGGAGGTGATGGGGACGTACGAGACGGTCGCGTTCCGCCGGGTGCCGCTGGCGGAGCTGGACCAGACGTGACCAACACCCGAAGTGGGAAACCGGTACAGGAAGTTGAAACCAATACGGTAAGAATCCCCCGTTTGCTGGCATCTGCTCCCGGTGTGAGTATGTTATGGGGAACCTGAGCACGTTGTGGGGGGCCGGTGCAGGGAGCACCCATGGCCGACGCATCCCAGGACAGTAAGGACACAGCCGTCGTCGACACCGTGGTCGTCGGCTCGGGCTTCGGCGGGGCGGTCACCGCGTACCGCCTCGCCGAAGCCGGCCAATCGGTGGTGGTGCTGGAGAGGGGGAAGCCGTACCCGCCGGGCGGCTTCCCCCGCAGCCCCGCCGACATGGCCCGCAACTTCTGGGACCCGAGCAACGGCCTGCACGGACTGTTCGACATCTGGTCCTTCCGCGGTCTGGAAGGCGTCGTCTCCAGCGGCCTGGGCGGCGGATCCCTCATCTATGCCAACGTCCTGCTGCGCAAGGACGAACGGTGGTTCGTGAAGGAGTCGCCGCTACCCGGAGGCGGTTACGAGAACTGGCCGGTCGGCCGCCCCGACCTCGACCCGCACTACGACCGGGTGGAGCGCATGCTCGGCGCCACGACCTACCCGTACCAGAACACCCCGAAGACAGTCGCCCTGCACCAGGCGGCCCGCCGGCTCGACCTGCCGGTGTTCCGGCCGCCCCTCGCCGTCTCCTTCGCGCCCCGGCCCGGTGCGCCGCCCGTGCCGGGCGCGCAGATCACCGACCCGGACTACGGCAATCTGCACGGTCTGCCCCGCAGCACCTGTCGGCTGTGCGGCGAGTGCGACATCGGCTGCAACTACGGCGCCAAGAACACCCTCGACCACACCTACCTGTCGGCCGCCCGGCACCACGGCGCCGACATCCGCACCCGCTGCGAGGTACGAGGTTTCACGCCCCGTCCCGGCGGCGGCTACGACGTCTCGTACGTCGTGCACGACCCTGCCCGGGAAGGCCACCGTACGGCCACCGACCGGCTGTCCCTGCACCGCATCGGCTGCCATCGCCTGGTGCTGGCGGCCGGCACTTTCGGCTCGACCTATCTGCTGCTGCGCAACCGGGCGGCACTGCCCGGCCTCAGCAGCGCGCTGGGCACCCGGTTCTGCGGCAACGGCGACCTGCTCGGGCTGGTGCTGCGCGCCACGGCGGGCGCCGACGGAGACCGTCCCTTGAGGCTGGACGCCAGCAGGGGACCTGTCATCACGAGCGCCGTGCGCGGCGGCGACGCACTCGACGAGGACGGCTCGTCGGGGCGCGGCTTCTACATCGAGGACGCCGGCTACCCGGACTTCGTGGCGTGGCTCGCCGAGTCCTCCCGACTGCCGGGCGGCGCCCGCCGCCTTCTCGGGTTCGGACTGCACCGGCTGCTGGCCCGGCTCGGGGTGGATCCGGCGAGCCGCGTCAGCGGGCAACTGGCGCTGCTGCTCGGGCCCGCCCTGTTCTCCGCGACCTCCCTGCCCCTGCTGGGCATGGGGCGGGACGTGCCGGACGGCCGGATGCGGCTGCGCCGCGGCCAGCTCGACGTCGACTGGACGACGCTCACCTCACGCGCGTACTTCGAGCGGGTCCGCTCGACCATGCGGGACATCGCGGGGGCGCTGGGCGGCGACTTCCTCGATAACCCGCTGTGGTGGTGGGGCAACCGCGTGATCACCGTGCACCCGCTCGGCGGCGCCCCCATGGGCCGTCATCCCGGGGAGGGCGTGTGCGACGACATCGGCGAGGTCTTCGGGTTCCCGGGCCTGCATGTGCTGGACGGATCGCTGCTGCCGGGCGCGGTGGGCGCGAACCCCTCCCTGACGATCGCCGCCGTCGCGGACCGGGCCTGCGACCGGATCCTGGAAGGGGAAACGGCGCCGCACGCGGCCGGCCGGGCCCCGGCGCGAGGTACGGCACACGAGGGGCCGACGGCCGGCGGGACCGCGCCGCGCACACCGGCCGAAGCCGCCCCGGCGGGCTCCACCGGTACTGCGTTCGGCTTCACCGGAGCGCCGGCGGACTCCGCCCCCACCCCGCCCGTCGGGCCACCGACCAGCCTCAGCTTCACCGAGGAGATGAAGGGCCATGTCGCCCTCGACGTCGACGACCCCGAGGAGGGCCGCGCGCTCGGACGCTCGCTCGGGCAGCGGCTGAGCTTCCGGCTCACCATCACCGCTGCCGACGTGGACCGCTTCGTCGCCGAGCCAGCGCACGCGGCGGACGCCGCCGGCCACGTCGACTGCGACATCCTCGGCGGACGGCTGGAGGTGAAGCAAGGCTGGTTCAACCTCTTCACCCAGGACGGCGACGCGGGCCGACGGCGCATGCTGTACCGGCTCCACCTGCGCACGCAGGAGGGCGCCCCGCTCACCCTCACAGGGCATAAGGACGTCCACGACAACCCCGGCGCCGACGTCTGGCCCGACACCTCCACCCTCTACGTCCGCCTGCTTGCCGGGCATACCCACCCCGACGACGACGCCACCGCGCCCGTCATCGGCGCCGGGATCGTCATCATCCGGATCGGTGACTTCCTCCAGCAGCTGACCACCTTCCGCACCACCGGCCCACACCCGGCGCGGGCGATGGAGCTCTTCGGCAAGCTGTTCCTGGGCGAACTGTGGGCCGTCTACGGCGGACGCCTGGCGCGCGCCGTACCCGCGAAGGACAGGCCGTGAACCTCAAGCACCTGCGCGCCCACGCCAAGGAGCTCGGCTTTACCCCGTGCGAGCCGGTGCGCTGGCTGGACCCGGCCTCCCTCGTACGGACCGGCGTCAAGGTTGCGCTGGCCGATGTGTTCGCCGCGTACGCGGACAAGCGGGAGATCCAGGGCACTCTCAGGGCCGAGCCCCTGCGGGCCCCGCTCGAGGACCCGGACGCGCGCGAGATGTGGATCGACCACGTCGCCGACCTCGGTGACGGATTCGACGCGACCGCGTCGGTGGCCTGGTCCCTCGCCGCCCCCGGCCTCACCGTCCGCCGTGAACGGCTGCCGCGCGGCTCGCTGCTCGTGCTCGGTGGCGACGAGACCTACCCGGTGGCCTCGATGCAGCTCTACCGCGACAGCATGACCGGCCCCTATGCCTCGGCCCTGCCGGCCACCGAGGGCGCTCCGCCGCTGATGCTGGCGTTGCCGGGCAACCACGACTGGTACGACGGCCTCACCGCGTTCCTGCGCACCTTCGGCCTGCGCCAGCCCGTCGGCGGCTGGCAAACCCGGCAGACCCGCAGCTACTTCGCCGTACGACTGCCGTGCAAGTGGTGGCTCGTCGGCCTCGACAGCCAGCTCGGCGCGTACCTGGACGACCCCCAGCTGCGCTACTTCCAGAACCATCTGTCGGCCCGTCTGCGACCGGGAGACGGAGTGATCGTCTGCTGCGCCGAACCCACCTGGGTCAAGTGTGCCGACGACGCCGGCGCCTTCGACACGCTGCACTGGTTCGACCGCGCCGTGGTCCGCACCCGCACCGACCCACGCACCGGCGAGCCGGTGCCCACCGGCGCGTCGGTCCGGCTGTGGCTGACCGGCGACAAACACCACTACGCCCGCTACGCCGAGCGCCTGCCCACGGATCCGCCCGAGCGCGAAGACCTCCCCCCGGATCCCCGGCGCCGGCAGATGGTGACGTGCGGTCTCGGCGGCGCTTACCTGGCGTCGACCCACACCCTGCCCCGCAGCCTGTCGCTGCCGCCAGCAGCGACCCGGATGCAGGAGAAGGACGACCCCGCAGTGACCTTCACGCGCGCCGACGAGAGCACGTACCCAGAGGTCCGGGAGTCCCGTCGGCTCGCCCGCCGGATCGCGGCGCCGTGGTCCCCGTACTGGCTGCCACGGCGCAACCCCGGTTTCTGCCGGCTCACCGCGGCCGTGCACACCGCCGCCTTCGTCGTTTTCGCCTTCCTGTTCGCGGTGGCGCGGAACCAGCTCCAGCCCATCGACGCCGTGCGGCAGGCGAGCGCCGCGGACCTGGGCCTGTTCACCGCGGTGACCGGCGGTGTCCTGGTGGTGCTGTGGGGTCTCCTGCGCCGGACCTGGCGTCCGCGCCCGGCCAAACCCCGGGCAGCCGACGCCGTACTTCTTCAGGCCGTGGTGGCGCTGGGGGCTCTCGCCGTCTCCGTCGCGCTGCCGTTCCCCGCGCGCTGGCCCGGCTGGGGGGTGCTGCTGGTCTGTCTCGCGGTCGCCGCGGTGCTGGGCGCGGTGGCTGGCGCGCAGGCCTTCGCCCTGTGGGTGCTGTCGGCACGCGGCGGCGCCGTCGCCGACTGGCAGATGTCCGGCCAGGCCGTCGAGGACCGCAAGGGCTTCCTGCGTCTGCACATCGCGCCGGACGGCAACCTCACCCTGCACGCCCTGGTGCTCGACGGGATCTGCCGTCGGTGGAACCTGGAGGACGCACCGGGCGGCCGGAAACGCGCGGTGCCCGCCGAGCCCCTCACCGTACGGCTGATCGAGGACCCCGTCGTGATCGCCCGGGAGGCGAAACGCCATGACCCCCCGCCCTGGACCGAACCCGCGCGGCCACGGCAGCAGCGGCCCCCGGACCGGGACCGGCTCCGTGCGGCGCACGCCCAGGCGCTCCACGACCCGCCGTGACCACATCACCGAGGTGCGGCCCCTCACCGCCCGCGACGGTCGGCCGCTGACCGTCGTCCATGTGCAGGGCCGGCATCCGCCGACCCGTGGGCCGGTGCTGGTCGTGCACGGCGCGGGCGTACGGGCCGAACTCTTCCGGCCGCCGCTGCCCAGGACCTTCGTCGACGCCCTCATCGACGTCGGCTGGGACGTGTGGCTGCTCAACTGGCGGGCCTCCATCGACCTGGACCCGATGCCCTGGACCCTCGACCAGGCGGCCGCCCACGACCATCCGGCAGCCGTCGAGCACGTCCTCGCCGCCACCGGCGCGGACCGGCTCAAGGCGGTCGTGCACTGCCAGGGCTCGACGTCGTTCGTGATGGCCGCCGCGGCCGGGCTGCTGCCCCAGGTGGACACCGTGGTCAGCAACGCCGTCTCACTGCATCCCGTGGTGCCCGCCGTGTCCCGGTTCAAGATCAGCAAGGTGGCACCGGTCGTCGGCCGCGTCCTGCCGCACCTCTCACCGGCCTGGGGCGACCGGCCCGAGGGCTTCGCCGCCCGCTGCGTCGCCGACTTCGTCCGCGCCACCCACCGGGAGTGTCGCAACGGCGTCTGCCGCATGGTCAGCTTCACTTACGGCTCCGGACGGCCGGCCCTGTGGTCCCACGCGAACCTCGACGAAGCCACCCACGACTGGATCCGCGGCGAGTTCGCCGACGTCCCCATGACTTTCTTCGAGCAGATGGACGCCTGTGTGCGGGCCGGCCATCTCGTGGCCACCGGCGCGGTTGAGGGCCTGCCGCCGTCCTTCACCGACCGGGCACCGCAGACTGACGCCCGCTTCGCGCTGTTCGCCGGCGAGGACAACCGCTGCTTCCTCGCTGAGAGCCAGCGCCGCACCTTCGACTTCCTGCACCGTCACCGCCCCGGCCGCGACAGCCTGCACCTCCTGCCCGGCTACGGCCACCTCGACGTCTTCCTGGGCCGACGCGCGGCGGCCGACACCTACCCGCTGATCCTGGAGGAGCTGGCGCGATGAATCCCGCTCTGGGCTTGGCCCGGCTGGTCCTGTCCGCGACACCGTCAACGGTCCCCCGCCGGCAGCGACGACTTGCCGGACGGCACGCTCTCGTCGACGGCATCCCGTTCGTGCTGCCGGTGGATTCCAGCGACACGCCCGCGCTGATGGCCGCGTTCCCTGTCGACCGCGGGGCGGCTGCCCGGCTGCTGCCCGGCGGCGAGCTGCACCCGCTGGCGATCCCCGGTGGCCGCGGTCTGCTCGTCGTCACCGTCGTCGACTACGCCCGCACCGACATCGGCCGCTACATCGAGTTCTCCGTGGCCATCGCCTGCACCCATGGCTCCCGGCCCGCGCCACCCCTCCTGCCCGGGCTGCTGCGCGGCAGCTTCGGCACCGGCCAGTACGTCGTGGACCTTCCGGTGAGCAGCGAGATCTCGGTCAAGGGCGGCAAGGGCATCTGGGGCATGCCGAAACACCGGGCCAGCCTCGACTTCCAGGTGAGCGACCGGGCCGTCTCGAGCCAGTACGAGGACGACGACCGGCTGGGCATGCTCATCGAGGTCGAGCGCCCGCCCGAGACGCGGCTGCCGCTGCGGGTGGCCGCGGTCAACTACTGCGCTTTCCGGGGGATGCTGATGAAGTCGTCCATCTACTTCGAAGGCGCCGCCGACATCGCCCTGGGCAGGCAGGCCCGCGCCCGTCTCGTCCTCGGCGACGCCCCCGGAGCCGCCGCGCTGCACGGCCTCGGGATCGCCGAACAGCCGCTGTTCACCTGCTTCCTGCCGTCGACCCAGGGCATCCTCGACGACCACTTCGAATGCTGGTTCCTCACGGCTGAGGAGGCTGGGCGCACCTTCGGCGAACCACTCCAGAGTGTCGTCGGCCTGGGCCTGTCGGAGGAGTGGCCCGCACCACCGCAGATCGACGTGGGAGCCCGGCCGTGAACACCTTGCTGCTGGTGAACGCGCTGTACTTCCTCTTCGGCGCCACGATGTACATGGGCACCATGTGGGTACTGCGTCTCTTCCTGTATCCCACCTGGCGTGCGCTGACCCCGGACAACGTCGACGTGCACTTCGGCGTGCCCACGAGGCTGGCGACCCGGTTCTTCACGGTCGTCGTACCGCTGATGTTGATCTCCGGCATCGTGCTGGTGTGGAGCGAGTGGGGCAGCTGGTACGTCGTGCTGGCGACCGTCTGCATGGTCGGTATCGCGCTGATCACGTGGTTTGGGCAGGGGATCATCGTCCCGGTCAACAAGCGGATCCAGGGCGGCCGGTTCGATGGCCAGGCCGGGCTCACCCGGTTGCTGGTGCGCTGGATGCGGCTCAACGACATCCGGTTCGTCTTCGCCACGGTGACCTGGGCTGCGATCGTCTGGTACATCGCGGCCAAGGGGGATCTGTGGGGTGCCCTCTCATGACCCTGCTCCCGGCCCGGGTGACCGGTGACCCGCTCCGGCTGGTCCTCCTGGCCATCGCCGCGGTGACGATGGTGACCGGGGTGTGCCAGATGGTGGCCCCCGGCCCCGTGCTGGAGCTGCTCTCCCCTGACTCGGCCCGCTCCGCGTCCCTGAGCCGGCATCTCTTCGCGACCGTGGGAATGTTCATGATCGTCATTGGTGGGCTGCTCGCCCAGCAACTGCTGTCCCCGGGGGCGCCGTCCTTCCCGCTACTGTGGGTGGGGCTACAGAAGTTCGGCGCGTTCGCCCTGGTGACGGCAGGGGTGGCGCGGGACCTGTTCACCGGCCTGGCACTACTCGTGGCGCTGTTCGACCTGGCCACGGCGGGGCTGTGCTGGCTGCTGTGGCGCCGGCCGCCCCGCCCGGCCGAGTCCCTCGTCGCCGCGGACGCCGATACGGCAGGGCCCGGGATCCGGTGAGGCGGTGATCGGCGATGAAACGGTCGTTGGTCCTGGCGGGCGGCGGGATGCGGGTGGCCTGGCAGACCGGCGTGGTCAGAGCACTCGACGAGTACGGCACGGAGTTCGACCACGTCGACGGCACCTCCGGCGGGATCCTCACCACCGGCATGCTGCTGTCTGGCCAGGACCCGGCGGAAATGGGCCGGCGCTGGTCCGACCTGCGCGTCCGGGACTTCAACTCGCCGCTGCCGCTGTCGGACTACCTGCGCGGACCCTGGGCGCTGCCCGCCCTCGGCGACACGGACGGGGTGATCCACCGCGTCTTCCACGCGCTCGGCATCGACCCGGACGCCATCCGTTCCTCTCCGCTGCCCGGCACCTTCAACCTGGTCGACTTCGTCACCAAGACCTGCGTCGCCCTGCCGCACACCGAGATCGACGCGGAACTGCTGGCCGCGGGCATGTCGCTGCCGCTGTTCATGCCACCGCTGCATCGCGACGAACACATCTGGACCGACGCCGTATGGGTCCAGGACGCCAATGTGGGGGAGGCTCTGCGCCGCGGCGCCGACGAGGTCTGGCTGACCTGGTGCATCGGAAACACGCCGTACTGGGGCGACGGACCGCTGGAACAGTACGTCCACATGATCGAGATGTCCGCGAACGGGGCGCTGTTCGCCGAACTGGCCACCGCGTCCCGACCGTTCACACTGCACGTGGTCAAACCGGAGTACCCGCTGCCACTGGACCCCGAGTTCTTCGCAGGACACATCACCGCCGACACCCTGATGGAGATGGGCTACCGCGATGCCTGGCACTACCTCGACGGCGCCGCCCCCGAGGGCGTGCCGAAGGACTCCCGCTGTACGGCGATGCGGGTTCCCCCGCGCGGCGTACGGTACCGGGAGCGCCTGCACGGCGAATTCGACAGCGCCGACCTCATGCTGGAGGCCGCCGTCGACCTGCCGCTGCCCGACGACGACGCCCCGTCACCCGGAGCCCGGCTGGTCGGACACATCGACCACGACCCGTGGGGCGGCCGGGTGCTGCTGGCCGACGGTCGCGTGGAGGCGGACGGCAACGCGCTCACCTACACGGCCCGGGTGCGCCTGGCGGGTCGGTGGCACGAGGTCCGGGCCCTCCGCGCACCGGCCGACGCGACGGTAGCGGACCTGTGGACCCGGACCGGGCCCGTGCCCTTCCGGATCGCCGACGGCAAGGACGTCGCACTCGAACTGGGCCTGCGCGACGCGGCACACGCACTGGCCTCCGTGACCCCCTTCGGCACGCACGGCATCCACGACCACGCCGACACCGTCACCGAACTGGCCGGCACCCCACTGCGCAGAACGGTGGCGGGCGCGCAGGGCAGGCCCCGAGGCCGCTGACGTCTCCGTACGGCCCCTCCAGGAAGGGAAGTCCCGGTACGTCGCGAGAAGGCCCGGTTATTTTCCGCGATGGCTGTTCAGCGCCCGCTTCCCCATCTGCTCCCAGAACAGCCTCAGGTCGGCCAGGTCCGTGCCCCGTTGCCAGCGCGCCTCGGGTCTCACGAGGGATCGCCATCGCGACCGCGACAGCAGTGTCAACTGACCGCGGCAGAAGGCCTCGGAAAGCTCCGGACGGTAGCCGTCCAGCCCCGAGGGAGGATACGGACATAGCTCGAAGGCACAGTCGTCGCGGCAGTTGGAGCCGGCGTGGGCGGCGGCCGTGCGCACCAGGGAGCGGCCCGGGTCGAGAGGGCGGCGGTCCTTGGTCAGGCACGGCGGCAGTTCCGGCCGGGCCGTGCGGTGCAGGCGCCGCAGCCGGTCCTTGGGCCAGTCGCCGCGGCCGGCGAGGTTGAGCAGCAGCATGACGTCGGCGAGGAGCTGCTGGGCGCGCGGATGCAGGGTGCTCCAGCCGGTGGAGGGCGGAATCCACAGCTGGTGCTTGCGTACCTCCCCGTCCCCGGCCGTCCGGGAACCGACGTGCGCGGACACACCGGACTCGTCGATCCACAGGAACCGATCGGGTCGACGGGCCATCAGGGCCCAGACACAGAGCTCGGCGGCGGCCTCGACGAAGGGATGCTGCGGCGCGCCGTCAGGCAGCGCGAGCCACTGACGTACCTGTTCCGCCGGGTCGAAGCCGTGATCCTCGGGGCCCGGGGCAGCACTCGCGCCGTCAGGCAGCTCCCACAGCGTCAGCGCGTGCAGCAGCGTCACGCGGGTGAACCAGAACCGGGAGCGTCTGAGCATGTCCCAGGCTTGTTCGCTGAGGTACTCGCGGGCCTGGGGCCGGGCGTGCGGATGGCGGGCACGGCGGTTGGCCGCGTACTTGAAGCCCTGGGCGAGGGCGATCTCCAGGGTGAGGTCCAGGCCGGAGCCGTCGTCGTTCTCGTCGCAGGCCCTGACCCGCCGCACCCAGCTCTCCAGGATCTCGTACGGGGTGTCGTGGTGGCGGCGGGTGGTGACGGAACCCACGAGCAGGGGGATCAGCCAGGCGCACAGCACATCGTCCCGCCACTTGTGTTCCTCCTCCTCACGTTCCTCCTCCTCTCGCCTGCGCAGCCGCGCGATGTCGTCCTGCGTGCCGTCGGATCCATCAGGTCCGGGGTTCCCATGCCACTCGGCCTTGTCGTCCCACAGGTCCACCAGCCACTCCGGTCTGCGCCCCAACGGCTGTTCGCGGATGGTCTGAGGACCGCGCAGCCGTGGCTCGAGCACGTCGAAGGCGCTGTCGCCGCCCGCGCCGATCTCCTGCGCGATGGCGACCCGTACGTCATGCGACGGCTCCAGGCGCCCGATCTCGAAGAGTTCCGCATACGCGGGCTGGAAGGAGTGGCGGCGGGCGACGCTACGCACGGCCTCACCGAAGCGGGAGACCAGAAGCGCCTTGGCCACGCGCAGCGTGTCCGGATCGCGCGCCCGCAGGTCCGACCACGACGTCGTCAGTTCCATGGCGATACGGTGCTGCTGCGGGTCCGCGGCGACGCAGTCGATCTCCAGGGCGGCGGCGTACAGCTCGAGCGCCTTGGTGTGCAGGGTGCGGCCGAAAACGTGCCGCGGATCGACCGCCCCCTCGGCGCGCCCGGCGTCCTGGGCGCCGGTGGCGCCCAGGTGGCCGGCGCCGGCCGACTGTGCCCGGCCTGCCGCGCGCAGCAGGAGGTCCCGCGCCGAGGCCACCGGGCACCAGGTGCGGTCGCCCGCGGGGGACGCCGCGTGCGCGCAGGAGCCCTCCGGCGTACGCGAGTAGAGCACCAGGGCGATCAGCAGTTCGCGACCCGGGCTCGCCAGCGCCGCCGGGAAGTACGAGCCCTCCGTGGGCTCTTCGGGCACGTGCGGATGGATCACCGCGTTCATGAA
This sequence comes from Streptomyces sp. NPDC046859, assembly GCF_040645135.1. Taxonomy (NCBI): domain Bacteria; kingdom Bacillati; phylum Actinomycetota; class Actinomycetes; order Kitasatosporales; family Streptomycetaceae; genus Streptomyces; species Streptomyces sp. NPDC046859. The sequence goes on along the minus strand of NZ_JBEYXR010000017.1, from coordinate 3,673 downwards.
CCGGGCACCCAGATGAGCCTGGATCACGCTGTGCTGGAACCGCACGCGGTCCCCGTCGAGTTCGACCAGGCCCATACGGGTGCCCCAGTGTGCGGCCAGGCGGATGTCCATCCGGCTTGCCTGGGCCCGCTTGGCCAACTCCCGGACGATCTCCGGGAACCGGGAACCCTCCGGATCGTGTTCGTCAACCACATCGGTGATATCGATCTCGGCAGCGTCGTCGGCCAGCGCCCCGCACGCCAGCGCCGACAGGTAGTCCAGCACCACCCTGCGTTCGTCCCGGCCGAGCGGCAGCTGCGGGGACAGCCGTCCGGCGACGAGGGCGCTCAGCCACGCGTCGAGCAGGTGCAGGCGCAACCCCGCCCGGTCGCCGCCGCGTGTCTCCACGCCCTCCTCGAGCCGACCGGTGAGGGCGCGTTCCAGCAGGCCCTCCTCGTGCAGGTCGCTCGCGACCTGCAGATAGGTCGGGGCCTCGGCGATCCCCGCCTTCTCCACGATCCAGTCGAGCCGTTGCCGGTCCTCCCAGGCGGTACCGGAGGAGATATAAGCGAGGGCCGCCTCCTCGCTGAGCGGTTCCAGATCGGTCAGTGAGGCATCCAGGCCACGCAGCGCGTCATGCGGGCGCGAGGTGATGATGAGCGGCAGGCGCTCCTCATTGGCACGGCGGATCGCCAGCCGGATGACGGTGTCGCGCTCCTCCTTCTGGCCGTCCCCCGTCAGGGCGTCCTCGAGGCCGTCCGCCAGGACCACGATGCGGCCCTGCCGGCACAGCCACTGCCACACCTTCTCCGCCTCGCCCTCGGATCGGATGTGCTCCTGCACCTCTCGCTTGAAGCGGTCGTAGGCCAGCTGCCGAAAGTCCAGATCGCTCCCCGCGCCGCGCAGCCGCAGCGGGACGGGCACCGCCTTGCGCTGCGCCAGCCGCTCCGTGAGCAGCACGAGCAGCGCGGTCTTGCCCGCACCGATGCCGCCAACCACCAAATGGGTGCGACGGAATCGACTGACCCTCAGATCCTCCATGAGCACGTCGCACAACTGGTCCCGGCCAACCACCCGCCCGAAGATGCCGCCCGCCGTCTCCACCAGATCCAGTGGTGCTTCCCGGGCCACCCTGAGGTAGGCCCCGCTCACCTGCCGGAAGCGGAAGAACAGGTACGTGAGGGTGGCCAGGGCCAGGGTGAGCAGGGGCGTGAGGACGCCGGACAGGATGGCGCAGGCCTGTTCGTTGTTCCGGCACCGGCTCTCCACTTCACCGAGGGCCCAGTGCGCCCCGCCCAGTGCGGCCACGGCCACGCCGACCAGGAACAGCTCGGCGAGCGCGCCCAGCACGGTCAGGGCGAGGACCGGGTAGTACCAGCGACTCTTCCGAACCCGCCAGGTGCGGGCCGGCTCCGAGCCCTGTCGGATCAGTTGGGAGGAGGACACCCGGCGGAGGTTCACGCCAGGTGAGGTTCCATGCGGAACTCGCGGACATTCCCCCAAGACCAGGGGTTTCGTCCTCCGCCGACCGACTTTCACCCGCCCAGACCAGCGAACCGGGGGGCGAACCGGGGGACACCCGACGGCCAGCCGCTTACAGCAACCCCGCACGGCCAGGTACATTCCACCCGCTCCACCTCCTCCGCCGATAGCAGCGCCTGAGCTTGGCGTTTAACCTCGCGGGTCACAACGTCCTGCTGACCTGCGGCTCTTCACGGGACAGCGGAGACGGCCGTTCTCCACGCTTCGAGATGTCGAGTCGTGGCGCAGGTCCACGCCAAGCCCACGACCAGCCCCCACGGGAAGCGTCCGCGTTCGTCTGGGCCTATGTCTCCTTCGGCGAGCCGCTCTTCGCGCCACGGCACGTTGAAGCCGAACAGCCCCGGACGTTCGGCAAGCGTGGCGGCAGCGTCGGGCGAACACCTGGTTCCAGCTCTCCCGTCCCGATGCTCTGACCCATTACACGGCCCTACGCGGTCTCCTCTGTCAGCATGGCGATGCCCTCATCGAGAAGATCGAATCGGGCACCAGCACGCCTATCCGCTAGCTTCTGTCCGCTCTGCCAGCGGCGCTCAGCCGCACTCGACGCTGAAGGTCGACCTCGTCGACCTTCACCGTGATCAACTCGCCTATAGCGACAAGCTGATCCGGGGTCTCGATCGGCTCGTCAGCCAGCTCAGAGACATGAAGGGACCCCACAACGTCGGGGGCAAGCTGCACGAACACGCCCAAGGGAACGATCTTGGTGATCGGCCCAGTGAGGATTCGGCCGACCTGATCGGCAAACCGAATGAGTGGATCTTCTTGCAGGGCCTTCAAGGAGAGGGTGACCTGACCGGAGCGCGTCTCGGCGGTGATCACCTCAGCGGTGACCGTTGGTGGGCTTCGACTGCCTCGGATGGGTGGTTGATCCAGCCCCATGTCAGGTCCGGCACCCGGATGAAGCCGGTGCACAGGCCCTCGGGTTCGCCATCGACGTGAACGAAAACCCCGAAGTTGACCCGCCTTGGATCGGTGCACCTTTCGCGCCACGCGTCTCTCGTTCTTGGCCTAATTCAGGCTTGAAAGGTTCCGATAATTGAGGACATGCTCCGTGCAACTTCTCACCGAGAGGAACTTCGACACAAATGAAGGCAAAGCGAATTTCGTACACCATGGGCGTTATCGGAAGTGCTGCCGCGCTTGTACTCGGTGCAAACTCAACGGCTTTCGCCGCCTCGGGTTCTGCATCGGGTACAGGGGTGTCCGCCAGCGCTTCCTGGTCGTGGAGCGGCTGCTGTACCATCAACAACATCAGCCAAAGCGTGAGCGACACCAAAGGAGACAGCCACGCCGTCTACGCCTTCATCCGTGTCTACACCGGCCTGAATCCCGACGGGGACGACGTGGCGAATTTGCGCAACGACCAGGGGTATAACAGTACTATTACGCGCAATGGGCGCTCCTGGGCGGCCTCAAGCAACATCAGCGGTGTTCGGGTGATCGCCTGCGTCGATGATGCTGGCTCGGACACCTGCTACAAGGGCGCGTACATCGATAACCCGAATACGTGAGGGGTCGCGGGTAGGGACAGCAAAATCCCGGATCGCATCCGCAGAGAGCTCTACCCTCGATCTTTCGTGACGGTCTGCTGGTAGCTTCGAGCACCTCGATCATCTGCGGGGCGTCGCCCCACTGCCTCGGTGTCACCAGCAGTTCGAGGGGGCGACAGCCACCTTCAAGGTGGACCTTGCAGGGCAGGCCGCCCCGGGACCATACGAGCCCTTCGTCGGGGCGGTGGTGCCGGGGCGTTGTCCTTTTTCGGGATGGGCGGCCTAGCCTTGCGGGCGCCGGCCGCGTGCTGATGGGCCCGGCAGGAGGTCGAGTCCACGCCGACCATGCTCCAGCCGATCCGCCCTTCTCGATCGCCGTCGTCCTGGACGGCGCGCAGGATCCTATCCAAGTGCCGTCCGCCGACCAGCGGACGTGCCGTTCATAGACGGTCTTCCAGGCCCCGTACCGGTCGGGCAGGTCACGCCAGGGAATATCCGTGCGGACCCGGAACATGATCCCGCCCACGACCATCCAGTCTGAAAGTCGCATGATCCGTCGGCCAGGCTCTAGTGATCTGAGTCAGAGATTCGTCGGCAGTAGGCGGCGACTTTGTCGAGGATCTCGTCGGCGGTCTTCGTCCAGACGAACGGTCTGGGGTGCT